>JAZGHS010000146.1:0-3506 GCA_036481315.1 Candidatus Zixiibacteriota bacterium
GGTGGAGAACTTGTCGGATAGATCCGACGCCAGCCGGCCGTTGAAATGGGCCGAAATCCCCGGTTTTAAAACGTCGCTGGCGTTTAACCTGAATCCCTGAAGCGATCTCAAATGTGAGGTGGCCTCCGGGATTTTTGACTCATAGGAGTAAAACTCCGTATACAGGTTACCTGAAATTGTGGTAGCCTGTATCGGAGCATACGCCATTAAAAGAACAACACCCATGAGACTTAATTTTATTATCTTCAAGATCCCTCCTCGTTTGAGAAATAATTATAATATACGATTCTATTCGTCAATAGTAATTATCGGCTAAAAGAAGGGTATTTGCGGATATTTTACGTAGTTAATAATTGTTACTATATTGAGATGACAGACGTTGGGAGGTTATTTAATAATATCGCCCAACCTGCTCCAGCGAACGCGATCGGGAAAATGATAAATATTATACGCCACACTCTTAGCTACAGAAAACGGATCGGATGCCCTGATATTCGGCGCCCTCGGATCGGTAGCCCACGACCAGTGTATAACCATCGCTTTTCCTACTACCAGTTTCCGGTCTAAAAAGCCCCAGAAACGGGAATCCGAGGAGTTGTCGCGGTTATCTCCCATCATAAATAGCATACCGGATGGGACTGTAATCTCCGGCATATTATCGCGGTTCTGTTGTCCCCACTCGCTTCTTTGTTTCATATAAGGCAAGATACGATTATCAAGATATTGCCCGTGTTCGGGCAATGGTACCGGTTTTCCGTCCACATAGACCTGTTTATTCTCGATCCTTACACTTTGCCCTTCGACCGCGATACAACGTTTTATATAGTTCTGCGATGGATCTTTGGGATATTTGAATATGACGATATCGCCGGGAACCGGATCGGATAGCGCGGGAAGTTTAATATCGACAAAGGGGATCGGCAAGCGCATACCGAAGACGAATTTATTGGCCAGGAGAAAATCACCTACAAGAAGGGTTTCTTCCATGGAGCTCGATGGTATTTTGTAGGCCTCCACCACCGATGTTTTTATCATGAGCGCCATTATAAGCGCTATACCGAGCGATTTAGTGTAATCCCAAACTGTAGCGAGCATCTGATTTCTCCTTTTCAATTCCCGGAATGCGGAGCATATCCCACTTTAATTTACTCCCTCCACTCGGAAAAGTTGCGTTAATTTAGCATTCTGGGCATCCGATGTCAATCGATTGGATGCTTTTGCCAATAAACCGAGGTTTTTCCGTGAAGTTCCTTTAAATGGATAATTTCAATCGGTATTTTCCCCCTTGCGTGATCCGGATTTATCCTTTATAATCATCACCGAAATATTACGGAGGTATGATGCTTAGTACGAGTGATTTCAGGAGAGGAATGAAGCTGGCCATCGACGGCGAGCTTTTTGTGATAGTCGATTTTCAGCACGCAAGAACCGCGCAGAGACGGGCCAATGTCTGGACCAAGCTGAAAAATTTAAAAACCGGTCAGGTATTGGAGAAAACGTTCTCCGCCGGCGAAAATTTCAACCAGCCCGATTTTAGCGATCAGGCCATGCAGTATCTTTATTGTGACGGCGATATGTACCATTTCATGAACTCTAAAACCTACGATCAGGTGGCCCTGACCATCGAGCATATAGGCGAGGCAAAAGATTATCTTCTGGAGAATATCGAATATAAAATCCTGTTCTTCGAGGGCAACCCGATCTCAATAGATATGCCGGCATCGATAAAATTAAAGGTGACAGAGGCCGAGCCGGGGGTGAAAGGCGATTCGGTCTCGAACCTGACCAAAAACGCCGTGGTGGAGACCGGTCTGCAGGTGAAAGTACCTTTATTTATCAAGGTCGGGGAGACTATCAAGATAGAGACATCTACGGGTAAATACTTAGAACGGGTTAATTGAGAAACGGCCCGATATAGATTTGCAAAATGATCATTTGCCGAAGGGGGTATCCGGTATAGTCGGTATCGACGAGGCCGGGAAGGGCGACTATTTCGGCCCCCTGGTGATCGCCGCCTGTTTCGCCGATCGAAAGATCGAATCAGCGTTTGAAAAGATCGGTCTGCGTGAGAGCAAAAAAGTTTCCGATAAACGGGTCTTTAGACTCGAGACAGGTATAAAGAAGGTTGCCCGGTTCGAGGTGATTGCCATCGGCCCTGAAAAATACAACGAGCTATACGCCAAAATCCGTAATTTAAATAAGCTATTGGCCTGGGGGCACGCTCGCGCCCTGGAAAACCTCCTGGAAAAAGTCAATCCGAGGGAGGTTGTGGCCGACCAGTTCGGCGATGAGAGATTAATTGAAAACGCGTTGATGAAAAAGGGACGAGGCGTAAAGCTGATCCAGCAGACTAAGGCCGAATCGGTGCCCGCTGTCGCCGCGGCGTCGATACTGGCCAGGGCCGAGTTTCTACGTCGTCTGGAAAGGTTATCGAACCTCCATTCGATCATTCTTCATAAAGGCGCAGGGCCGCCGGTGGATAAAGTCGGCAGAGAATATGTCGCCCAAAATGGGGAGAAGGAGCTGGTAAAAGTTGCCAAGATCCATTTCAAAAACACAAAAAAGATTCTAGGTTCAATCTAAGTTTGCGAGAATCGGTGCCAAAGGATACTATAATTCTCTTGAAACGAACAATATAAGCTCGTAGAATACAATATAGATACTGGTCGATATTCGGAGGAGATTATATGCCCGAGAACTACAAGAGATCATTGGAGCGACGGGATTTTTTGCGAATGTCGGGTATTTGCCTTGGATGTGGCTTGTTGCCCTATTCGCCGATCCCTTTGATAAGATCATCATCTAATATCGCGTTGGCCGGGGAGAGAGGTCCTGGCGGTTTACTTGAGGCCGAGTTTTATAAGAAGCATCCCGATAAAGAAATCGAATGCGAGCTTTGCCCCCGAAAATGCCTGGTGGGAGATAAAGAACGCGGTTATTGCGGGGTCAGGGAGAATATCGACGGCTCATATTATACTCTCGTTTATGGCAAACCCTGCTCGGCCAACGTTGATCCGATTGAGAAAAAACCGTTTTTCCATTTTCAGCCGGGCAGTTACGCTTTCTCGATAGCTACAGCCGGATGTAATCTCAATTGCAAATTCTGCCAGAACTGGCAAATCTCGCAGTTTCGCCCGGAGCAAATCAGAAATGTCGACCTATCGCCGTCGGAAATTGCCGGCCAGGCGGCTCGTTACGATTGCAAATCGATAGCATATACATATTCCGAGCCGGTAATCTTTTATGAATATATGAGAGATACGTCTATTGCCGGCGCGGACCGGGATATATCCTCGGTGATGATCTCAGCGGGATATATTCAACCCGAACCGTTGAAAAAATTACTGCCGCATCTTCAGGCGGTGAAGATAGATTTGAAATCATTCAGGGAAAAATACTACCGCGAGATCTGCAACGGTAAACTTCAGCCGGTTCTGGATACCCTCGTGATTTTGAAGGAATCGGGTGTCTGGTTCGAGATAGTCTATCTCATGGTTCCGACATTA
>JAZGHS010000147.1:0-8812 GCA_036481315.1 Candidatus Zixiibacteriota bacterium
TGTGGCTGTTTACCCTCGATTTCTATGCCAGGCTGTCGGCAACCATCCTGACTATAATCGTTATATACATGGATTCGCTCGACGGTTACGTGGCCCGCAAACTGGGGATATCCTCCGATTTCGGCGCCCTGTTGGATATCGCCGGTGATAGAATCGTCGAAGCCGCCTACTGGATATTCTTCGCCTGGCAGGGGTTGTTCAGCTTCTGGATACCGGTGATAGTGGTGACACGAGGATTTCTGATCGATCTCATCCGAAGCGCGGCCTTCTCTGAGGGGAAAACGCCGTTCGGGGAAAAGACACATCTTCATTCGAAAATCGCCCGATTCATCTGCGCCAGCCGATTTTCAAGGGGCGTCTACGGTGTGACCAAAGTTGTCGCGTTCGTCTGGCTCGGCATCTATCTTACCGTTCTCTCAGGCATAGAGAATATGGGTTGGAATATTTCCGATAGTATCGTCGGAATAATCTTTTTTATAGGTAAAATCCTCGTTTATATAACCGTGGTCATGTGTATCGTTCGCGGTATCCCCATAGTCTGGGAATCGAGAAACCTGCTTCTGGCCAGAAAGTACCCATGGAAAGTCCCCGATTGATCATCTTCGATGTCGACGGTACCCTCCTGCCCGGTACATCCTGCGAGCGTTTGTTCTTCCAGCACCTTATAGATAATAGGATTCTGACATTTCGTAACCTCTTTCATTTCGCGTTCAGAGGTTTGACTCTTCTGCCGCATGGCCGTACCTACGCCCTCAAAGCCAACAAGGGATATCTTCGAGGCCACTCCATTGAGAAGATGATCGCTATTGGCAAGGAGTTTTTTAGTACCGAGGTCGCCGGGCGAATATCAAAGAAGGGGATCGCAAGGTTAAATGAACATAGGGATAAAGGCGAGAGGATAACCCTGCTTTCCGGAATGCCGGAGTTTTTACTGATAAATTTCGCAGAATATTTAAAAGTCGAAAATTATAAAGGAAGCGTACTCGAAGTTAAATCTGACAAAATCACCGGCAGGACGATCGGGGTATTCCCGCTTTCCAGAGGCAAAGCCGATATTGTGGAATCGATCATAAAAGAGCACGGTATTGGCTGGAACGATGTTACCGCTTACGGCGATCATTACGGGGATCGTTACCTGCTCGATAAGGTCGGGCATCCGGTGGCGGTTAACCCCAATTACGGGCTGAGGCAGATTGCCGTGGAAAAAGGCTGGGCGATTGAGGTATTTGATTGATGTTGTAATTTCAATCTATCCGTGAGGTCGGGCGGCCGGGTACCGTATGATATATCTCATGGTATCACCTCCGGATCTATGAATTTCGTGATTTCGATCAGGTTGTATGTTTGCGCTTGATCATCAGAAACACCGTAACTGAATCGCACCCCGATCTGATAATTCCTGATTCGCATTTTGTTCGGTCTATCAATATATTCCAACAGGTAATTGTATTCATCATCGAGCTGTCTAAAGGACTCTCGTTTGGCGCTTCTGTAGGACGAAGAAATCTTAGACGCTTCAATTTGCAGCTCCACTGTGTCATATCTAAAATCGCCAGGAACTACCTTATAGAAGGAAAAAAACTTACCCAGCCAGCCGGAGATCGCGAAAACAGTATCCTCGCGAGCGTATTTCAGATAGTACTCTCGTCGGGGAATCAGACTGTCTGCGATCGAATACTGATATCCCGCTATGCTTTCAATGACGAATTGATCATAGTATTTATTATTTACGTTTTGTTCGAGTAATTCCCTGATTTCAGCCTGTTCTTCATCCGTTAAGCTAATGGAATCAGCGCCCTGGGGCCGTATGAAGTAATCGCCGGGAAGTTTGGGATCGCTTCTTCTGTACCATTCTTCCACAAATGCAGAGGAACTGGACCTCATCAATACGCCTAAATACCTATCGTGGCTCATGGAATACCCGGAGACGGGGCCTGCCAGCCTAAATTGACTGTCGATGGCAAACAGGGCCTGCATAAAACATAGGCAAAATAAACCGGTTACCAATAAAACAATTTTCTTGGGCTTAAATTCCATTATCATCGTATCTTCCGGCTAATCGTTATAAAGCTTATAGGTTATATTAGTGGCCAAACAAGTACCGCCGGATCGATGGTATCGTCGAAGAGTTTTCATAATCCTCACGTTTATTTGTCGGAAGCGCAAGGCTTCCGACCTACTTGTTCTCCCATCCTCTATCTATACGCTGACACCCGTGTTTTATTCCTTTTTTTGAAGGTACTTTTAACTTTTAGGTAAAACATATTAGCCTATCAATAATTATCCGGATTGATTTCCCGTCTCCGTCCCCTTTCCGAACAGACCGAAATAGAGCGTGGCCAACACCCCGAACCCGAACGCCGTCCAGAGATTCAGCGACGGGCTTATCTTCCACAAGAACCCGCCCAGTAACGCCGCCAACGATACAACCGTATCACGTATAAAATAGTACGATCCCACCGTCCGGGCCTTGGCGTTGGGAACAGCCAGATCGACAATCAACGCTTTGCGTGTAGGCTCCCCGAATTCTTTCAACCCCCGCACGAAAAAAGCGAAAGCTAACATCCCGGTAGACTTGGCAAAAAACAGAGCAACTGGGAACAGGGTAAAAAACATAAATGTAACAAGCACGAACGGTTTGCGTTCCGCCTTATCGGAAAAATAAGCGACCGGGATATATAACAGCATGGCCGTCCCCATCTCCACCGCGGTCAGCCAGCCGAACTCCAGAGCGCCTTTTTGTGCGATGTCCATTACCCATATCACCGCGAACGCGTATGGTATCTGCTCGCAAAAACGAATCAGAATATCGGATACCAAAAGCCGTTTCAAACCGGGATTGAATTGCTTGACCAGTTTGAAAAGATGCAGAGGTTCGTATTTTTTTATCTTATTGGGCGCCATCCTCTGTTGCATCACAAGCGAAAAGATGGCCAAAACGAACGCCACGGCGAATGCGATCCTGACACCATCGATCAGCCCGAACGCCCCAATCAGGATTCCCCCGATCACCGGCCCGCCCCCCATGGGGATACGTCGGATGATAGAATGCATGGAGACTCCCATGGCCCGCTTTGAT
The DNA here is from genome assembly GCA_036481315.1 of Candidatus Zixiibacteriota bacterium. Taxonomy (GTDB): domain Bacteria; phylum Zixibacteria; class MSB-5A5; order UBA10806; family UBA10806; genus JAZGHS01. Next base: position 3,080 of record JAZGHS010000147.1, read on the forward strand.
CTTGGCAACAGATCCCCGACCATGCTCATTGTCGCCGGCATGGAAAGCGACGACCAGGCCATGAAGAAAATGGCGGCGACCATCACAGCCGGCCACGACGGTATCAAAACGACGATCAAATAGCCGATCATGGCGATTATGTTGAAAATCAGTAGAGCGCGCTTTGTGCCTAACTTGTCCGAGAGAATCCCTCCCGGGAACGCCCACAACGCCCCGAGCAGGTTCTCCAACGCGCCGTAGACCCCGATCAAGATCGCCCCGGCCCCGAGTTCCGCGATATATTTTGGGATATAGCGCGATCCGATCCGCTCCCCCATGCCGATCAGCACGACCATGCCTAAAAGAAGCATTATGTCTTTTTTCAGACCGAGGAATTCCAGAATCCCGCGGCCCTTTGATTCGATTTTGCCCACAATTAAAATATACCAGAATTTAATAGCCCCTGTCAATTCCGGGAAAAATACGACAGGCAAGGGTGATCACGGAAAAATCAGGCATTTCACTCGAACCTTTTGATTTTTCGAAACATACCGTGGACAATAGTAGTTTTTTCGAATTGAGGGCTATATCGGGGATGGGAACGGATTTCGGGTAAAGTAATCGATTTTAAAGGCGAAAGAGGTAATGTGGATTGACAAACTCGACATTAGAATTATATTTGTCGATTATGCTTAAACTTGAACTTGATTTTTCTTACGATAATTTGGCAATATACGGAGGATAAATGCCAGCCAAGCAAACAGCTAAGAAACCCGACTTGAAGAAAACAGGTCTCTCCGAGGACGTTTTGATGGGGCTTTATTTTAACCTGCTCAAGACGAGAACTGTCGATGAGAGGCTTCGGAAGCTTTTCCGCCAGGGACGATACGCCGGTACCTACTTTTCGGCGGTCGGGCAGGAAGCCACAACAGTCGGCCCCACCTACGGTCTTCGTCAAGATGATATAATCGCCCCGTCGCACCGGGAAATCGGCGCGGCCATCACTAAGGGTATCTCCATCGAAAAGATCATAGCCCAGATTTACGCCCGTTCGAACTCCCCCGATAAAGGCAAATCTCATCCCTGTCACTACGGCGATAAATCGCTGGGTGTCATTCATCCGTCGTCGACCGTGGCCAGCCAGTCGATTATCGGTACCGGATGCGCGTTGGGGTTCAAAATTCAGAAAAAAGATAACGTGGTAGTCGGTTTCTTTGGGGAGGGTGGAACGTCACGCGGCGGTTGGCATGAGGCGTTAAATTTCGCCGGAATTCACAACCTGCCTGTAGTTTATATCTGCCAGAACAATCTCTGGGCCGAATCGGTGCCCTCGACGATGCAGGCCAACATAGAAAAATTCTCCGATCGCGCCAAAGCGTACGGTTTCCCCGGCATCACTATCGATGGTAACGACGTGGTATTGGTGTATAAGACTGTGTCAGAAGCGATAGCCCGCGCCAGGGCCGGCGAGGGGCCGACTTTGATCGAGTGCTTAACCTACCGTTGGTACGGTCATTCCGAAATCGATCCCGCTGATTACCGCAGTAACGAGGAATTGGAGGAGTGGAAAACCAAAGATCCTCTCGCCCGGGCCGAGAAACTGCTTATGGATCTCGATATTTTGACCACTCAGAAACGCGAGGCTATTGTCGCCGAGATCAACCAGGAACTCGACGACGCTATCAAAGTCAGCGAGGAAGCCAAATATTGCGAGCCGGAGGAAGCCTACAACGACGTTTACTCCGACGCTTTCCCTGTCGTTAGGGATGAGTACTAAAATGAGCGAACAAGACTTAAAAGGCAAAAGACCGTCGGAATCCGAAGTCTCCATGACCGAGCTTGTAATCCCCAACGACGCCAACATCCTGGGGAACGTGCTGGGTGGTCGTGTTATGCACTGGATCGATCTTGCCGCCGCCACCGCCGCGCATCGTCATTGCAACGCCATCTGCGTGACCGCGGCGATCGAGGGGTTATCATTCTTAAACCCTATCAAGCTCGGATATCTTGCCCACCTGAAAGCGACTGTCGTTTGCGTGGGAAAAACATCGCTTGTTGTAAAAGTCGATGTCCATTCCGAGAATATGGATACCGGCGAAATCAAGAAAACATCCGAGGCTTATCTCACTTTTGTAAGTATCGATAAGGACGGCAAACCGAAAGCGGTTCCGCCTTTGTTGATCGAGACCGACGAGGAAAAAGAGGAATGCGAGAAGGCCAAAGAGATAAGAACAAAAAGATCGCAAGCCAGGAAACCGGAGAAATATTGAAGAAAACGTCATTTATCGAGGCCATAACCGAGGCCCTTTCCGAGGAGATGGAACGCGACGACAAAGTGTTCTTAATCGGCGAGGATATTGGCTTGTATGGCGGTGTATTTAAAGCCACCAAGGGCTTGATGGATCGTTTCGGTAAGGACAGGGTAATCGATTCGCCCATCTCGGAGGTCTTTATCGCCGGAGGCTCGATCGGTGCCTCGCTGGTGGGGATGAAGCCGGTGCCGGAGATTCAGTTCGCCGATTTTATTACGCCAGCCATGGATCAGCTTATACAGCAAGCATCAAAGATGCGTTACCGCACAGGCGGCGACTGGACCTGTCCCATGACGGTCCGGGTTTGCTGTGGCGGCGATGTCGGTGGAGGGCTGTATCATTCGCAAATCAATGAACAGTTCTTCTTCTCGCAACCGGGATTAGTTGTCATTTTCCCGTCCACACCGTATGACGCTAAAGGGCTACTCAAATCAGCTATCCGCGGTGATGACCCTACCATCTTTTTCGAGCATAAAAGACTGTACCGCTGGATAAAGGAAGAGATTCCCGAGAACGATTTCACCGTGCCGATCGGCAAGGCGGCCGTTAAAAGAGAAGGTAATGATTTGACAATCGTCTGCTACGGTTTGATGTATCATCGTTCCATGCAGGCGGCAGAAGCTCTTGAGAAGGACGGTATCGATATCGAGGTAGTCGATATGCGCACACTCCGTCCCTGGGATCGCGAAACGATATTAGAATCGGTGAAAAAAACCTCGCGCGCGCTGCTGGTACAGGAGAACTCCAAGACCGGCGGTGTCATGGCCGAGGTTTCGGCGACAATAACCGAAGAGATTTTCGATAATCTCGACGCTCCGGTATCGCGCGTTTGCGGGCTGGACGTCCCCATGATGCCGTTCGCGCCCCCCATGGAGCATTTCTTCCTCCCCAACGCCGAGAAAATTGCCAGGGCCGCCAAAAAGATTATGGAATATTAACGGAGGAAATATGGACTTTAAAATAGTGGTGCCCCCCTTAGGGGAATCGGTGGTAGAAGGGACCGTTGTCAAGTGGCTTAAAAACGAAGGTGATTCGGTTAAAGTCGATGATCCGCTCGTGGAGATCATGACCGACAAGATCAACGTCGAGATACCGTCGTCCCATAGCGGCACCATGAAAAAACATCTCGTACCTCCGGATGCCGTAGTGGAGATCGGGGCCGAGATCGCCATACTCGATATAGAAGGCACCGCCGGAACGGTGACCGAATCCAAAGCTTTCCAGACCATGCCTGAGGACGGCAAAGAGCATATCCCGCCGGAACAGGAGACGCCAGAAGCCGATGAGGAATTCGTGGCAGTCATGGCTCATCATGAGAAGATGGGTATCCATGCCGATACCGATTCTATCGAGGCCGGTATAAAGGCGGTGAAATCATCGCCACTTGTCCGGAGATTAGCCAGGGAACACTTCATCGACCTGCGCATGGTTCAGGGCACAGGCAGGAACGGCCGTGTAACCAAAGAAGACGTTATCAAATATATCGACGCACGTCACCAGGTGGACAAGAAAAAGCCCGATTTCGCCTGGCCTGACGCTGAGCCGGAAGAGATTATCCCAATTACAGGAATCCGCAAGGTTATTTCCGAGCATATGGTCAAATCGGCGTTTACGATTCCGCATGTAACAACTTTCGACGAAGCCGACATGACCAACCTGGTACTCTGGCGCAAAAAATATGTCGATAAAATAGAAGAGAAACACGGTGTCAGGATTACCTACATGCCTTTCTTCGCCAAGGCGATTATCTACGCCGCGAAGGATTTTCCCTGGATAAACGCCACCTTCGAGGGCGATAATCTTCATGTGAAAAAATATTTCAATATCGGCATGGCGGTCGGCAGGGATAACTCCCTGATCGTACCGGTCGCAAAACACTGCGAACAGAAATCGCTTCTGCAAGTCGCCAAAGAGATGAAAGAACTCGGCGAGAAGGCTAATTCCGATAAACTGGCAATTGAGGATATCACCGGCGGTACTTTCACAATCACTAACGCCGGCATGTTCGGCGCTACCGCCTCGACCCCCATAATTGCTCAGCCTCAAGTAGCGATACTTGGCGTGCATAAGATAACCGAGAAACCGGTTGTCCGCGACGGCGAGATCGTGATAAGGCCGATGCTGAATTTCGGACTGTCATTCGATCATCGTGTTGTTGACGGTTCCTACGCCGTACAGTTTTTGCGGCGGTTTATCGAATATCTTGAGGATCCGGACAGCTGGCTGATTGGGGTGATCTAAATGGCCGATAAATTTCAGCTTGTTGTTATCGGCGCGGGACCGGGTGGATATGTCGCGGCCATTCGCGCCGCACAATTGGGGCTTAAGACCGCTATTGTCGAAAAGGAATATATTGGCGGTGTCTGCCTTAACTGGGGATGCATACCGTCAAAAGCGCTTTTGCATGTAGCCGAACTCAAACGGACGATCGAGCATTCAAAAAGAATCGGTCTGAAAGCCGACAATATCGAAATCGATCTCAAACTTCTGCGTAAACATAAAAACGATACAATCAAACGCCTTACTGGCGGAGTGAAGCTTCTTCTGGAAAAAGCTGGAGTGAAGATCTACACCGGCGAGGCGGCTTTTTCATCCGCCAATAGAATCGAAATCGTCAATGGCGTGCACAAAACCTATGTCGATTCGGAGAATTTCATAATCGCGACCGGGGCGTCGCCTGTAAACCTGCCCGGTCTCAGATTCGACGGTAAGACAATAGTCGGGGCGCGGGAGGTTATCGATCTCCCGAGCGTACCGGAGAAAATGGCCATCATCGGCGCCGGACCGATAGGCATGGAGATGGCGACAGTTTACAACACTCTCGGCTCCAAAGTAACCGTTATCGAACTTCTGGATTCGGTATTACCGACCCTCGATAAGGATTTATCTTCGGCCGCCGATCGCGCATTCAAAAAGCAGGGGATGGAGATTTACACATCATCAAAATTCGTATCGTCGGAGAAAAAAGGTGATAAAGTCGAATTGAAGGTGGAGACCCCCGACGGCGAGAAAACGATGACTTTCGACATGGTATTGGTATCGGTCGGAATGAAACCGAATTCCAAAGGCTTGAATCTCGAAAAGGTCGGAGTCAAAACCGATGATAGAGGATTTATCTCCGTCGATAATCGATTGAGAACAAATGTCGCCAACGTTTTCGCTATCGGTGATGTTACCGGCGGAATGCTCCTGGCGCATAAAGCGTCACATGAGGGCACCGTAGCCGCCGAGGCAATTGCAGGATCATCCAATGGAGTCGATTGGAAAGCGGTGCCATATGCCGTCTTCACAGATCCGGAAATCGCGGGAATAGGACTAACAGAGGGCGAAGCGGAGAAACAGAACCGCAAGATCAAAATCGGCAAGTTCCCCTACCGCGCTGTGGGTAAGGGGATCGCTACCTTAGCCACCGATGGTTTCGCCAAGGTCATCTCCGACGCCG
>JAZGHS010000148.1:0-21236 GCA_036481315.1 Candidatus Zixiibacteriota bacterium
GTAAACCTATAGAGCCGTTGGGGAAAATATCGATCGAAAACGCCAGGAACGCTTTTATCGAGCAGGCCGAAGCCCTTTTGGAAGGAGGGGTCGACCTTTTTATTATTGAGACCATCTCGCATATTGAGGAGATGGCCCTCGCGGCGGAAGCGTTAAAAACAGTTACTGATATTCCCATAATTGCTCAACTTACTTTTACAGCGGAAGGAACCACGTATTTCGGTTCCACGCCCGCGGAGATGGCCGCGCGGTTGCTTCCCATGAATGTGGATGTTATCGGGACAAATTGTTCTGTTGGGCCTCAGAAGGCTCTCGAGGTTGTCGAACAACTATCCGAAATGGGCGTGCCCCGAATTTCCGCTCAGCCGAACGCCGGTCTTCCGAGGTATTACGGGGGAAGATTTGTCTATCTCTCATCGCCTGATTATTTCGCCGAATACGCCGGATTATTTGTCAAATCCGGCGCTCGAATAGTAGGGGGGTGCTGTGGGACCACCCCTGAGCATATCGCCGCCGTGGCCAGAGCGCTAAAAGATTCGACGGTGAAGAAACCGCCGAAAAAAATAAAACGAATGCCTGCCGGAAAATCGGAATCGATTATCCCCGCTGGCGGTGTTTCGACCCCGTTTTCTGAAAAACTTAAGAAATCCTTCGTGGTTTCGGTAGAGATCGATCCGCCGAAGGGTACTAATCCGGCCAAGCTTATCGATGCCGCCGCAAGGCTGAAGGAGGCTGGCGCCGACGCTGTTAATATCGCCGATTCGCCCATGGCCAGGGTCAGGATGAGCTGTCTGGCTCTCGCGTATCTTATTAAATCATCGGTTGATCTTGGTATGATCCTGCATTTTACAACCAGGGACCGCAACCTGATGGGCCTGCAGTCCGATCTTATAGGGGCCCATGCGATAGGTATCCGGAATATACTGGCCCTTACCGGCGATCCGCCGTCGATAGGGGATTACCCTCAGGCGACCGCAGTTTATGATGTCGATTCAATCGGGTTGATTAAGATCATCTCAAAACTGAACTCCGGATATGATTTCGCCGGCAATTCTATCGGTAAGCCGACCACCCTGTCGATAGGAGTCGCCGCGAATCCCACCAATCCCGAATTTGAAACGGAAATCGCCCGGCTTCGGGAGAAGCTCGATGCCGGCGGCCAATATATTATGACTCAACCGCTCTACGAACTCGATCCGCTGGAGAGATTCCTCGATACCTTAAACCGCCCTGATATTCCGGTGATGCTCGGTGTACTTCCTCTGGTTAGCTATAAGCATGCCCAGTTTATGCATAACGAGGTCCCCGGTATAGAGGTGCCGGATAACATCAGGCTAACCATGGAAAAAGCAGGAGAGAATTCTGCCGCCGTGGGGGGGGAGATAGCCTGGGAATTCATCGAAAAGGCAAAATCGATGGTTTCCGGTATCTACCTAATGCCCTCTTTCGGGAGATTCGAAACCAGTATCGATATAGTTGAAAATCTGAAAAAGACCACGAAAGATTAATAATAAAAGATTGATAATAATAGATTCCGATTATTATTATTGTTGGCTATAACCCATTGATTGTGAAATATTTAACTTGAATTTAGGGGGTTGACAAGGGCGGGGTTTGTGCGTATATCAGCAATATGGTATTCGTATCGTTAGGCTAAAGAATTAGCAAATAGGAAACGTAATTCGATGAGCAAAGAGCTTTCCGGCAAAGAAAGAATCGATAGAATTTTAAGAGGCGATGATATAGACCGTCCGGCGGTCTCCGCCTGGCGTCATTTCTACGATAAAGAAAACAACAAGGAAGACCTTGTAAAATCGATGCTCGATTACCAGGATGAATTCGATTGGGATTTCATTAAGATCAATTCGAGAGCATCGTACCATGTGGAGGATTGGGGAGTAAAACTTAAATTCTCAAACGATCCTCTTCTTAAACCGATCGAAGAGAGTTTCCCCGTAAAATCAAAATCCGACTGGGCGAGTATTCGACCCCTTGACTGGCGTTCCGGCGTTCTTGGCGAGGTCCTCTCCGCGGGCAGCGAAATTCTTAAATCTGTAAGATCTCGGGTTTACTGCGTTCCGACCATATTCTCGCCCCTCTCGATCGCGGCCGATTTGGTCGAAAGCGACGATAAATTCGTTTCCCTGCTTAACGAGGCTCCCAGGGAGCTTCACGGTGCGTTGGAAGCGATAACCGAGACGTTTCGTGGTTACGTAGCCGAATATATCAAAATGGGAATGGCCGGAATATTTTTCGCCACTACCGAATGGGCTACCCGCGATCGCCTGACCGAGGATCAATACCTCGAATTCGGCCGTCCCTACGATCTTCGGGTATTGGAAGCGGCCTCCGGAGGATTTTTCAATATCACCCATATCTGTAAAACCAATAACATGCTTCCGCTCTTTAGAGATTACCCGACCCCGATATTGAGCTGGAACCCGTTTGAGCCAGGGAATCTGAGTATATCCCAGGCCGCTCAAATATCGGATAAGATATTCATGACAGGGATCGATCAAAAAAGCGTCCTTCGCGACGGCACGCCTGAGGCGATCAAGGATCAGATTGACCGCTCGTTGCGGGAGGTTCCTCCGGGAAAATTGATAATCGCCCCCGGTTGCGCTGTCAAGGTCGATACTCCCGATGACAACATGCGTTTTCTCTCCAACACCGTAAAAGGATGGAAACCATGACCGACGAGTACTTAGACGAAATCTCTCAAAATAGAATTGTGCAGACCGCCGACGATTTTATCAAGACAGCCTCGTCGACACACTCCGCACTGGAGGCCGTCGTCGGGCTTCTGCACGCCAGCGTCCCGTATTACGATTGGGTGGGTATCTATTTTCTAACTGAAGATAAAGTTTTGAAACTCGGACCGTATCGCGGGGAAGAATCGCCCCATAGAGAGATCCATCTCGAACACGGTGTCTGTGGTGCCGCGGCCAGGGAGAAACAGACTATAATAGTAGGCGATGTCAACGCCGATCCTCGTTACCTGGCCTGTTCCTTAGAGACCAAATCGGAAATCGTTGTTCCTGTTATGAAGGGTAATAGTGTCAAGGCGGTTATCGATATCGATTCTGATAGAAAAGACGCTTTCACCGAAACCGATAAGAATATACTCGAGACAATCGCCGCGAACTTAAGCGAACTGTTTTAATATAACGATGGCTGATTTTCCGACTATAAATTAAACGCGTTTTTCATAATAAACTATTTAACTATCCAAAAAATGCTTCAAAACAAAAAAGACATTCTCCTTACGTTCCCGTAGCCTGCGGTAGAAGTAGGGGAACCAATGCGTGCCGAAAGGTACATAGACCAGCATCCCGTAACCCTCGGAGACTAGTTTCTTCTGACCCACTCGGTTGATTCCATATAACATCTGAAATTCAAATTTATCTTTGCCGATATTTTTCAGTGTAGCATATTTTTTTACCGCCTCGATCATATCGTTATCGTGGGTGGCGATAGAATGGAAAACTCCCGAATCGAGAAGAAGAGCTGTCAATTTAATGAAATTCGCGTTGACATCGTCCTTTTTCTGGAAAGCGACCGATGCCGGTTCTTTGTATGCTCCTTTACATAGACGTACCCCGATACCTCGTCGGTTGAGTTCTTTTATATCATCTTCCGAACGGAGAAGCATCGATTGTATCACAGTGCCGACGTTGTCGTGTTTTTCAGCCCAGCGATAGACGAGGTTTAACGTTCGCTCGGTATAATCGGAACCTTCCATATCTATCCGTACGAAATTGCCGCGTTGTTTGGCGGTTTCTATTATCCTTCCCACGTTTTCGTAGCAGAAATCGTCGGAGATATCCATCCCCATCTGGGTCAGCTTCAACGAAACGTTGGCCGTGATTTTCATGCTGTCGATCGTTTCTAATATTTCGATGTAACGCTCGGCCAGGTCTGACGCCATCTTTTCGGACGATACGTTCTCACCCAAAATGTCGAGGGTGGTTTTCATTCCCATCCCATTTAATGCTTTTACCGCCTCGACGGCTTGCTGTTTTGTTTCCCCGGCTATGAATCTTTTCGCGAAAAAGGTTAGAACTCCCAAATTACTCCTCCCGTTGTCGGCGCAATCTATTAAGAAACGCCTCGAACGGCAAGCGAAATAATATATGAAGTTTTAACTAAAGTAGAAAATAACTAATCTTCTTTTTTCTTGCTTCTTTCGATATCTATCATATCCAGGCCTGACGCATATGGCGCGCGGACAGGCTCGATAATCGACATCAGCTTGGCGGTGGTCTCGCGGATCTGAACGGCTGAGCGTTCGATGGTCTTGAGTTTGGTTACTATATCCTCCGGAAGCTCCTTTTCATTCATCAGCATAAGCTGCGTATTCCCCAGAATAGCGGTAAGCGGATTATTAATTTCGTGATTGACAGTAACCGCCGTTTCCGTAATGGCGGTGGCTCTTTCCGTTTTGACAAGTTTGTTGAAATCAGCCTTCAGTTTTTCGAACGATTTGATTATATAATCCGCGTCGGCAGCGGACATTTTCTCTATAATCGATTTTATGGCAGTTTTTGTTTGTTTGGTTACGGTTTTCGTTTCTGAAAATCCGACAGCCATGATATATCCCGGAAGTTCGCTTGTCCAGTAAGCGCAATTGATTCCCGAGCCGGGCCAAAACTGTTGCAGTATGGACTTATTGACCGAATCACCCGATTTGATATTATCGATAATCAAACGGGATTCCAACCCGGCCTCGCGGCTTAAAAGTTTATCGTTGGTGTCGCCGATAACTATCCAATCATCTATATCGCCAATCGAAACTATGGCAATTCCGCTGACTCCTTTTTTGGTTATCTCCGTGAATAATCTTCGTCCGGTGATCTCCATGGCGTTGCGGCTTCCAGGGGAAAGCACCGAGTGAATCCGTGCTCCTAATTGCGACGCGGTTAAATAAAGACTTTCCTCAAGCGGAAATATCGGGGTCTCCTTAAAATCTGATACGGCGATAACCAGCCCCACCGGATTTCCGAGGTGTTTAATGACAGCTATACTCAATAACCTGTCATCCTCGGTGGAAACGCTGAGATAATCCGGGAAACGACGTTCCGCCCTGAGATTTCCAAGTTTGTAATCGCTTATAACTTGATGAATCCGGTCCATATCCCGGGATTTTCCGCTTTCAAACAGCTCCGGCTCAATCCCCTCGATATGAACGTCAACCCGCACCGCCAGAGGTTCGGCCATAGCCAGAAGAGCGCTTCCACACGATTCCGCCATTTCTCCCGGCCGGGCGCGAGCTATACTTTTGACTAACGACATGGCATAATGTATTTGCGGATCGGATATTTTCAAGCCTGCTCCAGTTTCAATTTTATATTATACTTGACAGAACCGGATACGGTCAATATGATTCCGCTTCTCCCGGCCCGTATTACGGTCCTCTTTTTAATTATCGGCCGGTTGGAATCGAGAAATTAATCGGGAGTTACCCTTGATTAAAGATAAATGCGGCGTTTTTGGCATTTATGGGAATAGAAACGCCGGATCGCTTACATATCTCGGTCTTTACGCTCTTCAACATCGAGGCCAGGAATCGGTCGGAATCGTTACCGCCGAAAATGGCAGTTTCCATTCTAAAGTTGGGATGGGGCTGGTCAATGAAGTCTTCTCCTCGCCGGTTGATCTCAAGGGGCTTACGGGACGTTCCGCGATAGGGCATAACAGGTATTCTACAACCGGTTCATCATCGGCTGAAAATATCCAGCCACTTGTCATTAAATACAATAGAGGACATCTCGCTCTTGCCCATAATGGGAATCTGACTAATTATTCCAAAGTCAAGCAAGAGCTTGAAAAAAGCGGGGCAATTTTCAGGTCATCGTCCGATACCGAGATCATTCTCCATCTACTTGCTCGCTCGAAAAAACGTCGTATAGAGCTGGCGCTGGCGGAAGCTCTCGGAAAAGTCGTTGGGGCATATAGCCTTGTGTTGCTAACCCCGAAACAGCTCGTTGCCGCCCGCGATCCCGCGGGGGTACGGCCGTTGGCATTGGGTAAACGAAGATCCGCCTGGGTAGTAGCGAGCGAGACATGCGCCTTCGATATGATCGGAGCGAAATATGTCAGGGATGTTAAACCCGGAGAGATTATTGTCATAAATGGTAATGGGTTAAGAAGTTATGGGCCTCTTAAGGAACGAAAGCACGCTTTCTGTATTTTCGAATTTATCTACTTTTCCCGTCCCGATTCGATTATTTATGGAATGAATGTCGATAAGGTGCGGAGACGGTTGGGACGACTTCTGGCCGAGGAGCATCCGGTGGAAGCCGATCTCGTAATTTCTGTGCCCGACAGCTCAAATACCGCCGCACTGGGATACTCAGAAGCTTCCGGTATTCAATATGACATCGGGTTTATCAGGAATCACTACGTTGGCCGGACTTTCATCCGCCCCGAGCAGAAAATAAGGGATTTGGACGTTAGAAAGAAATTCAACGTAGTCCGGGGGGTGGTTAATAAAAAGCGGGTCGTCGTAGTGGACGATTCCCTTGTTCGGGGAACGACCTCGATGAAATTGACCTCCATGTTGCGAGAGGCGGGCGCCAAAGAGGTCCATCTGCGGTTATCTTCGCCCCCCATAAAAAGCCCTTGTTTCTATGGTATCGATATGCCCACAAAAGGCGAGCTTTTGGCCTCCAGAAAATCGGTTGAGTCTATTCGCCGGTTTTTAAAGGTCGATTCGGTGGGATATTTATCAATCGACGGTTTGGTTAATCTACCGGCGTTACCGCCAGACGAGTTTTGCACCGCCTGTTTTTCGGGCAAATACCCGATCAAAATATTTCGCAAGTTAAAGCGTTAACCTAAAGCATCGGTTTTCATAACCGATTTTATAAATAGGACATTATGGCTACCTCTGTACTTAAAACAAAAGCCAGAATTCTGGTATTGGACGATGAATCCAGCATGGGCGAATTCATGACCATTATGCTGGGTAAGGAAGGATATTCTGTAACTTCCGAGGTCTCCGCCGCCAAAGCTCTTCAAAATCTGACTCAATCTCAAAAGAATCCCCATGAAACCTATTCCCTGGTTATCACGGATCTTATGATGCCTGAAATGTCGGGCTTGGAGTTCCTCTCGGAGGTTCGCCGGATCGATCCCGATTTGGATGTCATAGTAATGACCGCGTTCGGTTCTATAGATACGGCGGTCGAGGCGTTGAAAAAAGGGGCAAACGATTATATCACCAAACCATTTAAGATAGAAGAGATTAAAATCTCCATTAAAAAGGCTCTCGAGCAGAAGAAAATTAAAAAAGAAAACAAGGTTTTAAAAGAATCGTTAATCTCCACATTTGATTCATTCGTTGGCGAATCGGAAGCGGTAAGAGAGGTCAAGAGGCTTGCCCAGAAGGCGGCCGAATCGGATATCACGGTGCTAATAACCGGAGAATCCGGGACGGGTAAGGAAGTACTTTCCAGAGTTATACACGCGCAAAATCGCAGGAATTCGGGTCCTTTCCTTTCCATCAATTGCGCCGCTCTTCCCGAAAGTCTTCTCGAATCCGAGCTATTCGGCCATGTGAGAGGCTCGTTTACCGGGGCGGTCAAGGATAAGATGGGGCTTTTCACCGCCGCCGCAGAGGGCTCGTTTTTTCTCGACGAAATAGGGGAGACCAGTCTTTCTATACAGGCAAAGCTTTTACGGGTCCTCGAGGAAAAAGAGGTAACACCGGTTGGAGCTACAAAGCCTATTTCGATCGACGTTCGTTTGATCGCCGCCACCAACGCCAGCTTGCAGGACATGGTCGATCATGGCGCCTTCAGAGCGGATCTTTTTTACAGGCTCAACGTCTTCACAATCGATATACCTCCCCTTAGAAAACGGGAGGGAGATATAGAGTTGTTAACCGCGTATTTCTTAAGAAAACATTCCGCCAAGCTCGATATTTCGGAAAAAAGCGTCGATCCGAAGGTTCTGGAGCTTTTCAATAGTTATTCCTGGCCTGGGAATGTCCGTCAACTTGAAAACACTTTGGAGAGAGCTGTTATGCTCGCGAAGGACGACATTATAGTCGTAGACGATCTCCCGGATGAGATAGTTCGAACCGCGGAAAATATATCGAATTCTCGAACCGAGAAGCTCTCGGTGGGGCCCGATCTCGAGACGTTGGAAAAAGCGTATATTTTTTATACCCTGCATAAAACCGATTGGAATAAGGCCGAGGCCGCCAAAATACTGGGAATCGATCTATCCACTCTTTACCGCAAAATAGACAGGTACTCTCTTCCTAAAAAGCCTTGATAGTCGCTCTATCTATAGTTATATATCCCCCATGAAAAAGCTGGATTTTCGCGCGATCGTTGTTGGAACGCAAACATCCGTCCCGGTGCTTGGAGGCGGGAAAAAAAGATATATCAATTTCGATAACGCCGCCTCGACACCCGCTTTAAAGCCGGTCGTAAGGTCGTTGAATAAGTTCATGGAATATTATTCATCTGTGCATAGGGGAACCGGATATAAATCGGTGGTCTCCACGAGAGTCTACGATCAAGCACATCTCGACTCGTTAAGATTCGTGGGTGCCGACAGAAAATATTTCACATCAATTTTTATGAAAAACACAACCGACGCTATCAATAAGCTGGCCAGAAGGCTCGATTTCAAAAAAGGGGACATAGTTCTTTCCAGCATGATGGAACATCACTCTAACGATCTTCCCTGGAGAGTCAGGGCGAGAACCGAGCATATAGAAATCGACGATACCGGGCATCTCGACCTTGACGATCTTAAAAAGAAATTAAAACAATACCGTGGGAAGGTAAAACTGGTGGCCATTACCGCCGCCTCGAATGTTACCGGCCTGATCCCACCGATTCACGATATTGCCCGGCTTGCCCATTCGGCCGGGGCGAGCATCCTTGTTGACGCCGCTCAGCTGGTTGCTCATCGCAAAGTAAGGATGGGACCTCCCGGGGAACCGGAGTCGATCGATTATCTCGTATACTCCGCGCATAAAATGTACGCTCCGTTTGGAATCGGAGTCCTGATTGGGCCGAAATCGATCTTCAAGAAAGGGGATCCTGATAGTGTTGGTGGGGGAACCGTTAATTATGTCACTACTTCCGACGTTCAATGGGCGCATCTTCCCGATAAAGAAGAGGCCGGAAGCCCAAACGTACCCGGGGCGGTTGCTCTTTCGGCGGCTATCGAGTTTTTGGAATCGGCACGATTTTCAAAAATCGCCGCGCACGAAAAAGAACTGACCAAATACGCGTTAAAAAGGTTATCCGCTTACGACGAGATAAAGCTTTACGGACCGAGTAAATGGATCGCCGGTGAGGACAGGGTCGGAGTTGTGGCTTTCAATATCGACGGATTTTATCACGCCATTGTCGCGGCCATTTTGAGCTTCGAGGGCGCGATCGCAGTACGCAATGGCTGTTTTTGCGCTCATCCTTATATTCAGCGATTGCTCGGAATTTCAGATGAGAAAGCGATCAGATACCGCGATGCTATCAACAGAGGTATACGTCTCGATGTGCCGGGAATGATTCGCGTATCTTTCGGCATCTATAACACCAAATCGGAAATCGACCGCTTCATGAAGCTGATCGATATGATTATTCGAGGCGAATACAAAGGCAAATACACTGTCGATTGTAAATCCGGCGAAGCCTATCCCGCCGGTTACAGGTTCAAAAACGAAATACGATTTTAAATATGAAAAATATCAAAGTCCTTCCCGAAGGCCTAATCGACAGAATCGCCGCCGGCGAGGTTATAGAAAATCCGGCCTCGGTGATAAAAGAACTGCTGGAAAACTCGCTCGACGCGTCGGCCAAAAATCTCGAGATCTCCGTAAGCCAGGGAGGCAAAGAAGAGATCCTGATTGTCGACGATGGCGAGGGGATTCCCAAAGACCAGGTCGAGATCGCCTTTTTACGGCACGCGACGTCGAAAATAAAGTCATTCGAGGATCTCTTGAAAACGGGCACCATGGGATTCAGGGGAGAGGCTATGCCGTCGATCAGCTCCATTTCCATCATGGAACTCTCCACCTGTTCAAAGGATGAAAATGTCGGCACAAGGATAAGGTTCGAGGGTGGAAAACAGACCCATTTCGGACCCGCGCCGCCCAAAATCGGATGCTCCATATCGGTCAGGAATCTTTTTTATAACGTCCCAGCCCGAAGGAAATTTTTAAAATCCGAGAACTCGGAAAAACGTAAAATCTCCGAGACAATTCGACGATACGTGATAGGTCGTCCTGATGTTGGATTCAAGATTAGTTACGATGGTAAAACCAAAAGCTCCTTTCCTCCGACCGATGATCATCGGGGAAGGCTGGCCGAGGTCTGGGGGCGGAATATCGCCGAAAAACTGTTGCCTGTTGATCTCGATACCGGCGGACCGGTGCGCGTTTTCGGATTTATTTCACCGCCGGATATATCGAGAGGTAATCGCGGCGAGATCTTTTTCTTTGTCAACGGACGACCAGTCATCGAGAAAGCGATGTTCGGAGCGATTGCCGCGTCCTACGAGGGAGCTCTACCGAGAGGGCAATATCCCTACGCTGCTGTGTTCCTCGATATCGATCCCGGTTTTGTCGACATTAATGTCCACCCTGCGAAAATCGAAGTTCGATTCTCCGATACCGGATATATTTTTGCTACTCTAAAAAACGCTTTAAAAAACGCGATCAGTCTTCCCATAGGGATACCATTCAGAAAACCGGACTTTGCCGACGAGTCCGGTAAAATCCCTTTTGAAAGAGCCAGAAAGGATCTTTTCGCCGGGATTCCGGTATCGCAGGATACATTTGTTCCCAGTGTTATTTCCGATGAGATTGTGGAAAAGGAAAACGTTGGCGAGACTCTTCCAGACGGAATAGATCATCCTTTCCAGATATTCAATACCTATATTGTCGCGCGCAAGGGGGATGAGATAATAATTCTGGATCAGCATACTGTCCATGAGCGAGTACTTTTCGAAAAAACTCTCGAATCGATCAACAACCGACCGTCGCCGTCGCAAAAACTTCTGTTCGAATCCCGGGTGAAGCTCACTCCGGAGGAATTCGGTCTTGTCGGTGAATTGGAAGCGATGCTGGAGAAGGCCGGTTTCGAAATCAGGCCTTTCGGTGATAACGAGGTAATCCTCTCGGGTGTCCCCCAGGAGTTCACCCGAGTATCTCCCGAGACCGCGATTAAGGAACTTCTGGTTTCATTCTTAACATACCGGGAAAACGGTGAAGAGGCCAAAAGCGCGCTGGCCGCGGCGGTAGCCTGCAAAGCCGCCGTGAAAGCGGGGGATAAGTTGAGCGAGCCCCAGATGCGAGGATTATATTCGGATCTTTTAAGATGCAAAGAGCCGTTTCGATGTCCACATGGCCGCCCCACTGTGGCCGCGTTGAATCGTAATGACCTCGAAAGAATATTCCTAAGAAAATAATCTATGAAGGCGATCATAATTTGCGGCCCCACCGGCTCCGGGAAATCGGCGGTAGCTATGACAATCGCCGGACGTTATAACGGAGCGATAGTCAGCGCGGATTCACGTCAGATTTACCGACGGCTCGATATAGGCACCGCTAAACCGTCGTTGGAAGACCGACGGAAAATCCCACATTACCTGATAGATATTGTCGATATCTCCGAGGACTATACGGCGACAAGATATGCTACCGATGCTAAAAGCAGTATCGAACTAATAGTTAGAAACGGCCATATACCGTTAATAGTCGGAGGAACAGGCTTGTATATAGAGTCTCTGACACAGGGGATATTCAAAGGGGCCGGGAAAGATGAGATTATCAGGGCAGAGCTGATGGAAAAAGCGGGCCGGGACGGTCTCATTGCTCTTTATAATCAGTTGAAGGAAATCGACCCGAAAGGGGCCTCGTCGATTTCTCCGAACGATGAAGTTCGCATTATCCGTTCGCTCGAGATATACAGGCAAACAGGGTTGCCGCCGAGTGTTGTGAAGGAATCGTCCGAATATTCGAGTTTGGAGGGCGATTTCTTACGGATTGGGTTGGATATACCCCGCGAAATTCTTTACGAAAAAATAAATAATCGCGTAGATGATATGATAGATCAAGGTTTGGTAGGAGAGATCGAGGAACTTTTAGCCGACGATCTGGGTAAACATATCCGAAAGAAGAAAATAGTCGGATATGCGGAAATAATCGATTCTATCGAGAATCGAACCGATATGGAGGAGGGGATCGATCTGGTAAAACAACATACACGCAACTACGCCAAGCGTCAGATGACCTGGTTCCGCAACAGGACGGAGTCTACCTGGCTCAATCCGTCGGACAGCGGTTTTGAGCGTAAAGTTTTTACACTTTTGGACGAACATCTTAAAAGGACTTGACAGTTTCCTTTAAGCCTAATAAAAATGGCGAGGTTATGAGAAAAACTAGTTTACTAACGGCTTTGATGATCATTACCCTGCTGGCATGTTCCAGCCCGGATCCCGATCGTCTGATGAAAACCCATAAAGAGACTGCGTATCCCGAGAAGGTGAGGGATGCGGTTGAGAACTTAGAGGCAGAAGATAGCGATACTCCCGCCGACGCCGGCGAATATGATCGCGAGATCGACAGGGCAGAGTATTTTTACGCGCACGGTGTAGCCTACTTTCATAAAGGAACTCAGGATTCAGCGCAACAAGCGTATGAACAGGCCCTGGAAGTTTTATCCGAAATCGATCTGGATCCCCAGGAATACCCCGATCAGGTATTAAGAGTAGAACGTCTCTTAAACGAGATCGAGCAGGATTTCAGGCTGACATTGATGACTACCGGCGTTCTCTATTCGGAATCATCGGTTACAGCTTTCAGAGAACTGTTTGAGGATGTTAAGAATTTTAAAAAGCTTAAGGAATCCGACGCTTTCCGCGCTTACGATAAAGCAGATACCGTTATTTATGATATCCCTATCGAATTCAATGAAAAGGTGGAAAACTCCCTTGTCTACCTGCAGACTGTGGCCCATGACGCTTTCACCACTTACCTGGAAAACTCCGGGAAATATATGCCCATGGTCGAAAAGGTTCTGGCCGAGTATGGCGTTCCTCACGATCTCGCCTACCTGCCGCTGATCGAATCGGGGTATAATCCGCACGCCTATTCTTATGCGAGGGCAGTCGGTTTATGGCAGTTTATCTCGGCTACAGGACGACACTATAAGCTCGATCATAATTGGTGGTATGACAACAGACGTGATTTCGAGAAATCCACCGCGGCGGCCGCGAGACATCTAAAAGATCTCTACGATGAATTCGATTCCTGGAATCTTGCCCTGGCCGCTTATAACGCCGGCGGGGGACGGATTCGCCGGGCGATTCGTAAAAAGAACTCCAGGAATTTCTGGGAATTGAAACTTCCCAAACAAACCAGAAATTACGTACCACTTTTCATGGCCGCCACTATTATAGCCAAACAACCTGAGAAGTACGGTTTTTATCCGAATTACCAGGAACCGATTCAGTTTGAAAAGGTAGAGGTCTCAAAGTGTATTTCCTTTAAAAGCGTCTCAGCTAAAACCGGTATTCCCGTCTCCGACCTTGAGTTTTTAAACCCGGAATTGCGCAGAGGCGTTACTCCACCTGACGCAAAGAACTACGCTTTAAGGGTCCCGGTAGGATACTCGTCGAAATTCATTGCCTCGTACGACGATATGCCGTCGGAAAAATTGACAAACTGGATACAGCATAAGATTCGAAGCGGTGAGACCGTATCGCAGATAGCCAGAAAATACGGTGTATCCATTACGTCTATCGTACAGTCGAACAAACTTGGAAGAAGAAAGAAAATTTACGCCGGTAAAAAACTGATGATTCCGGTTCCCCCCGGGAAATCTGTCGCCAGCAAGACCGCCGCGAAAAATAAGGTTAAGAAAAGCGCCAACGGTAAATATCTGGTTAGATATGGCGACACCCTTTGGGATATAGCCCAGGCTCACGGAATGAGCGTCTCCCAGCTTCGCAGATTGAATAACCTGTCGTCGAATAGGATCTATGCTGGACGCGAGCTGGTTATATCGCATGACAGTAAAAAAGAGATATCTTCAAGCGGGTCGATGAGCAAATATACTGTTAGAAGAGGCGACAATCTTTGGAAGATTGCCAGTAAATTCGGAACTACTGTTTCCAGGATAAAACGAGCCAACGGACTCGTTTCAAACGAAATCTATCCTGGTAACAGGCTTAAGGTTCCGTCCGGCGGTTCAAGTAACGCTTTAGCTGTTTCAGGTGCAGATAAAACGCGATCCGATTACGTTTATTACACCATAAGGCGTGGAGATACGCTGTGGGAGATCGCTAAAAAACACGGTGTTGATATTGATGATCTTGCCTCGTGGAACAAGATTCGTTCCAAATCGCGGCTGTATCCTGGTGAAAAGCTAAAGATTTATTTGAGGTAACTTCAAAAAACAATTGACATTAGGCCTCTTCCTAAATACATTCGCATAGTTGATATGGGCAAAAATAGAGACAAGATAATTTTAGGCGTGATCGCCTTGATGCTGGTCGGTGGATTTTTATTCACATTTGCTTTTATTTATATGCTTGGTAAAAGTACAAATGATATCGGATTCGGGTCTTTGAGCGGACGATTAGCACAGGTGGATATAAAGGGTGTCATTATCGATTCCGAGGATATAGTAAGACAAGTAAAGAAATATCAGGAAGATAGCTCCGTTAAGGGATTGGTTCTGCGAGTCGATAGCCCAGGCGGGGGTGTAGCCGCGTCGCAGGAAATATACGATCAATTAATGAAATTTAAAGACGACGGGAAAATTATCATAGTCTCTATGGGAGCCGTGGCCGCGTCGGGCGGTTATTATGTGGCCTGCGCCGCTGATTCTATTGTTGCCAATCCAGGGACTATTACCGGTTCTATCGGGGTTATTCTATCTTATCCGGTCGCCGAACAGCTTATGGATAAAGTCGGTATGAAGATGGAGGTTATCAAATCGGGCAGATTAAAGGATGTTGGGAATTACGCTCGCGAAGCAACCCCTGAGGATCGTAAAATGCTCCAGGCTTTAATCGACGATACATACGAGCAGTTCGTTGACGTTGTGGCGGTATCCCGGGGTATGGAGATCGACCTGGTTAAACGATATGCTGATGGTTCGGTATTTACCGGACGACAGGCGAACGAATTCGGGCTTATCGATAAACTGGGGACGCTCGAGGACGCCATAGTAATGGCTGGTGAACTGGCCGATCTCGGGGATGACCCGGGGGTGATCAAAGAAAGAAAACTCAAGCGACCTTTTTGGGCGGCTATCGAAAACCTGCTCGGCGTGAATTTATCGATGATTATTCGAACCGGAAGAACCTGGCCCGTGCTGGAATATATCTACGGATATTAGGTATGGATAATGCCGATTTACGAGTATCTTTGCCGTCGATGCGACTTGGAATTCGAACTTTTAGTGGGAGTAAACTCGAGCGAAAATTGTTGTCCGAATTGCGCGAGCACAGATCTTTTTAAGAAATTTTCGGTATTCGGGATGAAAACCGGTGGACGATCTGAATCGTCCGCGAAATCGTCCTGCGCTGGATGTTCGAGCGGCAATTGTAATGGATGTGGGTGTTGAGAGATTAAAGTTAATCATAATAAATAGGAGGTGAGACATGACCAAGGCCGATCTGGTTGAGAAAATGGCGGAAAAAACCGGACTTACCCGGACGGACGTAGCGGCCACGGTTGACGCTTTTTTAGAGGCGGTCAAGCGAAGCCTGGAAAACGGTCATAACATCGAAATTAGAGGATTTGGCACTTTTAAGATTAAGCCGCGTAAGGCGCGTAAAGCCCGCAATCCGCGGACAGGAGAGGTCGTACCGGTGCCGAACAGGAAAATACCGGTATTTAAGCCCTCGAACGAATTTAAGAATCTGGTAATGAACTCTGAACACAATAAATTGTAGGATTGGATGCCCAGCGGAAAAAAGAAAAAGAGACATAAAATAAAAACGCATAAACGTAAAAAAAGATTACGTAAGAATCGGCATAAAAAGAAAAATAAATAGCGTATCGTCAAGGGTTGTCACGGGCAATATCTGGGTAATCTCGGATACGCATCTTAAGTCAGGAAAAAATCTCCCGGTTTCATTTACAAGCCGTGTAAGCCGGGAGGATCTTATTATTCATCTCGGGGATTTTATATCCTTGAAGGTGGTAAAGCGTTTAAAATCTATAGCGCGCCTTGAAGCCGTCTCAGGCAATTGCGATCCTCCGGAAATAACCGACGTTTTCCCGCGACACAAGATCATAAATCTCGATGGTTTAAAAATAGGCCTGATGCATGGTAGCGGAGCGCCGTCAATTACAATCGAAACGGCCAAAAAGGAATTTGAGAGTAAAGTAGATATTGCTTTATTCGGCCATACACACGTCTCCTGTCATTTAAGATCGGGACCGACCCTTTTTTTCAATCCGGGTAGTCTGACGGAGGGACGTGGAAACGGATCGGGTTACGGCTTGCTTCATCTGGAAAGGGAACCGTGGGCAGAGACCATAGAGACATGAATAGGTTGATTGACATACCGGTAGCTAATACCTATATTGGGCTCTTCGCCCCCGTAGCTCAGTTGGATAGAGCGTCGGTTTCCTAAACCGCAGGCCGCCCGTTCGAATCGGGCCGGGGGTATATTATAAATGGGAGAAAAAATAGCTTGCAAACCGAAGCGTATCGAATTTAATTTGATCCTTTTTGGGAATAAACCGTCGGGTCGGATTGTATGTTTAACAGATTCGAAATCTCTTAATAATCCCGAAGCGCCGGGATTTTTCAGAAGCCCCGATTGAGTTGAAGAAAAAATGACAGGTTTTCCGAATAGTGGAGGAGAGATGAACAAGATTTTTACGGTATTAATTTTAATCACGGTTTTCGCGTTGTTGCCTGTGTTAGCTCATGCTCAAGTTCCAGATACTTATTATGAGGGTATTGGAACCCTGGTACTCAACGGAACACTGGAGTTTAATAATTCCGGCGGAGGGGCAAGAGCCGCGGGAATGGGCGGCGCGTTTGTAGGTATAGCCGATGGTGAATTGGGATATTCATGGAATCCAGCCGGTATGATGTCGGTCGATAAAGTAAAACTTGGCGTTCAGGTGGCTTCTATTGGCGATAATTTTGCTTCGAATATACAAGATGTCTCGCCTTTGCACAGCGAGCCCAATATTGAACCGCGCGAAATCAAGCGGGAACATTTCAGTTTGAATTTTGCCGGTTTAGTAGCGCCATTCGAATTTATGGACAGAGACTGGGCTGTGGGCGGCGGTTACAGAAACGTATTCGATATGATCACCGAATATAGTACCCCCGGTTTCGACGGTACCCGGAATGAATATTCACAGGACAGGGGAATCGACGCTATCAGTGCGGCGATAGCGGGTAATGTGATTACCGGAGTATCCGCCGGCCTTACGATCAATACCTATCTGCGTAACAGCGAATCCAGCTACTATAACGGGGCTTCGAATTTATATGTCAGCCAGGATTTTATCGATACAACTATCGTCGACATGTTTTGGAACACTAACTCTCATTATTCCGGCGTTAATTTCGATCTGGGCCTTCATGGTGATTTCGGTATGTTCAGCGGCGGATTCGTTTTCCATTCTCCTTTAAAACTCAAGGAAAGTGTGAAAGCCACAATAGAGGTGATAATTCCTCCCGTACCTTTCGGGATAATCAATAGATCTACTTTTACTTATGATATCCCGTTTTCATACTCCCTGGGTGTTGCCATAAGACCGATCGAGAATTTAACCATCGCCGCCGATTTCAATAGTCGTCCTCTTTCCGAAGTTGAATTAAAAAAGGATTATGAACAGCTTGCATTTCAAGACACTACCGTAAATCCCGGGTGGGAAGATGTCAATCAATTCAGAATCGGCGCGGAATATAATTACGACGCCGGATTTGCTGAAATCCCGGTGAGGTTCGGTTTCAGAAATGAGCCGTCAACAGGCAAGCAACTTCTCCAAGATACGTATAACGATACTACCAGTACATGGGCGAGTACCTTTGGTGACCAGATTACCACAAACATAATCAGTTTCGGAACCGGGCTTTATTTCGAGAAAATCTGGTTCGATTTCGCTTATCAGTTCGGTTCAAGTTCTTATAACCGTACTATTGATGCCGGTACCCCAGAAATATTCGAAATCAAATACGATTACAGCCGTATCCTGATTTCCAGCGGTATGTATTTCTAAGATCTCGACCAATAAATGAATTTTAGCCCCGCGATTCTAATGTCGCGGGGCTCTTTTTATATACCCTCGGAGTCAATTCAAGCTGTAAATATTCCTTGCCGTTATGACGATAATAATATAAATTGAGCGCTTGAGTTTGAGTGATACTGGAGCCAAAGAGAGGATAAAATGACTTCGCGAAAAAGATTTACAAAAAAAGAGATAAAAGAAGATAAACTGGTCACCACCGCGTTTAAAACATCGGAATATATCCAGAAAAACCCCGCTCCTTTCGTTTTCGGGGGCGTAGTGGTGGCGGTTATATTTGCCGCTTTGTTGCTTTTTATGTGGAGCGCCGATAAAAAACAGGCCGAAGCGACGACTCTTCTGGCCAGGGCCAGGCTTTCCATGGAAGCCGGACAGGCTAATGTAGGTATTACCGACCTGAAAGCGTTAATAAGCGATTACGCCGGGACCAAACAGGCCGGCTACGGCGCTTTGAGATTTGCCAATTACTATTATCAAAATGATAAGGATTACGACGAAGCCCTGAAATACTTCGAGATTGTCATCGCTGATTATCCGGATGATAAGGTGAGGCTGGCTAATGCGGCCAACGGGGCCGCGTCGTGCTACGCGCATAGCGGAAATTTCACTGAAGCTGCCGGGCTGTTCGAGATGTCGGCCGATGTTCATCCCGAGAGGTCCTGGGCGCCCGGTCAGATGAAACAGGCGATTTATCATTACATTCAGGCGGGAGATACTGCCAAGGCGATTTCGGTTATCAAGCGGCTCGATTCTCTATACGAGACATCGACTGAATCCATGGCCGCGCAGCGGATTCTGGCCGAAATAACCTATTAGCCGCCGCTTTCGGATAATAGGATTGTGCTGAAATTAGCTTTTCTATGGCATCAACATCAACCTTACTATAAGGATCTGAGAACCGGACAATATCTATTACCCTGGGTCAGACTCCACGGTATCAAAGATTACCTCGATATGGTGGAGATTTTAAAACCGTATCCGCGAATAAAGCAGACATTCAATATGGTACCGTCCCTGCTCGAGCAGATCGTCGAATACGCCGACGGTTCCGCGTCGGATCCGTATCTCGAAATGACCCTTAGAAGAGCCGAGGATCTTACCGAAAAAGACAAATCCTGGATAATAGGCAAGTTTTTTCAAGCCAGTCCGGAACATATGATAGCGCCATACGAGAGATACCGGCACCTCTTTAATGGCCGGCAGAATACAGAAGAGTGGACAGATACCGAATGGCGCGATTTGCAGGCGTTATTCAATCTCGCCTGGATCGATCCGTCGTTTAAGAAAACCGGCAGGTTACGCGAAATCTCGGAGAAGGGAAGAGGCTACAGCGAAGAGGAAAAACGGGAAATACTCTCATTTCAACGGAAAATTATATCCGATATAATACCGCGTCTTCGCGAATACAGGGAGGCGGGTCAGATAGAGATTTCAACTACCCCGTATTTTCATCCGATAATGCCGCTTCTGTACGATACCGATATCGCAAGAGTCGCTATGCCCGAAGTTTCCCTGCCGTCGAAAAGGTTCAGTCATCCCGAGGACGTGACAGATCAGGTCGCCATGGCCGTGGAGTTTCACGCCTCGCTTTTCGGAGAGAAACCGAAAGGGATGTGGCCGTCGGAGGGATCGGTCTCGGAAGATATTATTCCGATTTTAAGCGAACACGGGATCAAATGGATTGCCACCGACGAGGATATACTGGCCGGGAGTCTCTCACTTCCCGCAAGAGGAGAGGATAAACACTCTCTGGTTTCCGACGGCAAACTTTACAAAAGTTATCGATTCGGGGCAAAGGCAGGGGAGATACGGCTGTTTTTCAGAGATCGACAACTATCGGACAATGTAGGATTTGTCTATTCCCGCTGGGACCCGGAGAAGGCCGCGGATGATTTCATGGGTAGATTAAAGGCTATTAATGAAAAGCTCGGCAACACAGGTGACGGGGTTGTATCGGTCATACTCGACGGCGAAAACGCGTGGGAATATTATAAGAACGACGGCCATGACTTCCTGAACGCTCTTTATTCTAAAATATCGTCGGCCGAATGGCTGGAGACCACTACTTTCAGCGGATATCTTGAAAATAACCAACAGGCGCGGCGGTTACCGAAAATCTTTCCCGGAAGCTGGATTAATCACAATTTCGGCGTATGGATAGGCCATGAGGAGGATAACAAAGCCTGGGACCTCTTATCTATGGCCAGGGAAGAACTGGTCGCGTTCGAGGCCGCCAACCCCGATTTCGATCCGCAAAAACGTAAATTGGCCTGGCGCGAGATTTTCATCGCTGAAGGGTCCGATTGGTGCTGGTGGTTCGGTGACGATCATGTGGGGCCCAATAACGACGATTTCGACAGGTTATTTCGGGCTCATCTGGCAAATATCTACTACCTGACCGACAGAGAACCGCCGCCTGAGTTTTTCACACCGGTCAGGGCCGATTATACGCCCAGATTCCGAAGCGTTCCTATCGATTATTTCACGCCAAAAATCGATGGCAAGATCAGCCATTATTACGAATGGAGCCAGGCAGGATTTTACGATTGCACGAAAGCCGGCTCTACAATGCATAGAGGTGAAAATGTTCTTTCCGGAATATGGTTCGGTTTTGATCCCAAGAACATGTATATTCGTCTCGATCCGGCGATAAATGACTACGGTCTTGATCCGTATAAGTTTATTATAGAGTTTCCCGGCATTGCCAGATCTCTGAATATTAGCAAATCCGGAGAAGGGGTCGAAAGAGATTATATGTTTTGTTTCGGGGAGATATTAGAAATCAAAATTCCGTTCGCAATACTCGGAGATGAGTCTGTAGCTAAGATTCTCTTCAAGGTAATAGCAAAAAAGGAAGATAAGTTGCTTGAGAGCTGGCCGCTGATCGATAGTCTCGAAATAGATATGCCCAAAGCCGGATCGGATTCGATACCGTGGGTGGTTTAGATTGGGTTGATGTGAAGTTGGTTTTTCCATTATCGTCCTA
>JAZGHS010000149.1:0-12637 GCA_036481315.1 Candidatus Zixiibacteriota bacterium
GCGAAATATTTATCAGCGATATCGTCGTTAGTGATATTGGTGAACGCCACCGGCGTCTGCCCAGCCTCGGCCCTGGTTGCGGTGACAATGACATCCTGCCCTTGAAGTAACTTCGGGGTCAACGCGAAATCGACCGTACCGGCCTTTGCAGCATCGACCGAGCGAAAGGCGACATGATAGCCGATTACGCTGGCCACCAGGGTCGCATCTCCCGACGGTATATCCGCAAGCCGATACCGACCCGACCCGTCAGTCACCGTGCCTAAGTCACTCCCTTTGAGTTTGATAACAGCCCCTGCTATGGCTTCGCCGCTCTCCGCGCTTGTCACGGTTCCGGTTAGGCCAGTGGCGTTCGCTACGCTGATAAGGATGGCCATGATCGCCATTGTTGATACGATTGTTTTAGAAAACATCTGTTCCTCCTTTTTGGTCTTTCGACCGAATCCCCAGGGTACAAAAAAAGCCCTCCGGAATGGGCTGGGCTTTGTGTTCCCTACGCCGGCATTACCCGGATCAGGTTCTAAGGGTGTCATCTCAGGCCTGTCGGCACCTCACCGAAAGACCACCCCTGGTGGTGTTTCTTAGCTTACGAGTGGATTATAATAAGGAGGTTTTTGGGATGCAAGAAATTTCTTAACATTAGATAGTTGACATTGAGATCCGTAAATCGTTAATTGGACGCCAAGGGCTATAATTAAATAATCAATAATCAAATAGAGGGAGCTTTAAGGTAGCGATAATGCGAGAAATTTCTGCTCAAGAATTTGCCCGCCGCTTAAGATCCTCTATTTGCGAGCAAAACGGACGATTTACTTTCTTTATTGGAGCTGGCTGCTCTATATCTTCTGAAATTCCAGGGGCAGGAACATTAGTCGAAAAATGGCTTCGGAAACTTAAGGACTTTAAAACCGGAAATGCTGACGATCTTGGTAGCTGGGAAAATGAATTATTCCCGGATTATGATCCTGATAATCCCGCTTCTTCTTATTCGAATGTTATAGAGGAATTATTTTATACTCCTCAAGAACGTCAAAGAGAAATAGAAACAATCGTGGCCGGAAAAGACCCCGGATTCGGTTACGCTGTACTGGCTCACTTGATTACTCATGACTCGACCGGGGAACAATGCAATTCAATAATAACAACAAACTTCGACGACATGATTGCCGATGCGCTTTACTTATATACCAATAAAAAACCGGTCGTTATTGCCCATGAATCATTAATTGGTTTTGCCAAAATTACTGATATTAGGCCCACGGTTTTTAAGATTCACGGTGACGCAAGACTTGCTCCAATGAATACGGAAACCGAAACTTCCGAAATCGCTGATGGTGTAAAAAAAGCGTTATCTAGCATGCTATCTGAAAGCGGGCTCGTTTTTATTGGGTACGGAGGTAACGATAAAACTATCGCGGAAATACTATATGATTTGCCAACCAGCTCCCTTCCATGGGGCATTTATTGGGTAGGAGACAATATACCTGATACCGAAATCGGAACATGGCTCAAAGATAGGAAGGCTATATGGGTAAGACACCGCGACTTTGATGAATTGATGCTACTTATCAGGAATGAATTTGAGTTAAAGCATCCCGATGAAAAAAGACTTGAAAAGATAATGACAACTTACAAAGAAACCTTTAAAAACCTGATGGAAAAATTGGATAAAAAAGAGGATTCGCCTGAAAAGAAAATTCTTGAAGATGCGGCAGATAAGGCCGCAAGCGAATTTACAGATTGGTGGTCTGTAGCACTTGAAGCGCAAAAATACGAAAAATCTGATCCTGATAAAGCTGAAAGAATATATGTGGCTGGTCTAGATAAATTCCCTGGAAGCGCCGATTTTTTAAATCGTTATGCTGCATTCCTATATACACATCGAAAGTTTTATGATAAGGCCGAGGATTATTTTAAAATGAACGCGGAGGGTAACCCCAACAATCCAAACTACTTAGGTAATTATGCATTAGTCCTTCACAATATCCGAAAAGACTTTAATAATGCTGCAAAATATTATGAGAAAGCTATCCAAGCAGATCCGGGCCATGCCAATAATATGGGAAATTACGCAGGTTTGCTTTTATTACAAGGAAATTATGACAGAGGAATTGAATATTGTGAGAAAGCTCTAGAACTATCGGATCGAGACGACTTGAATCTGGAATGCTCATTTTATAAGTATGCCCACATTCGGGACGAAGCTTCACGAAAAGAAGCTCTAAATCAGATTAAGCATTTGATTGAATCAAAGATTAGATCTGAAAATTGGGATCCTGAAGACAATGTTAATCGCGCAATCCAAGACAGTCACCCTCAGCCCGAATTTTTAAAAATACTCGCAAAAGTATTATCCGATGAAGTTGATGCCAAAGAATTAGAAAAATTCGACATCTGGAAGGATATTCCCAAATAATCTAAATCGCGGTCATAATAAGTTAAAACACACGTCCATTCCTTTATACCCGACGCATCCCATTATGCGCCTCCGGATAGAGCCGCCTAATATAGACCATGTGAAAAGTGTACATCCATGCGAGCCAACCCAGCCGCTGGCGGGACGGACGAGGAGGTCCGCCGACCGCGGAACGATTTCCGTCGATCCGCACTACTTATTTTGTTAAATCAAACCCTAGCTTTTGTTTCTAACCGGACGGCGAGCAATCTTCGCAAGGTATTAGTACAGGCAAACCGGTTTTAAGCTTGGAAAAAGCAGCAATTACATCGGCAATATTAAAGGTGCAAGAATTGTTCACGTCCATGACGGCGGCCCATTCATTCCCGCTATCGACAGGGCATTCGCACTCCATATACGAGTCAGGAGAACCGGTTTTTAGTTTGGAGGACGCGGCAATAATATCGGACACATTAAAGGTCGTGCTACCGTTGAAATCGCCGATTACGTAGTTTCCGCATATGCTTTTTTCCAGAACCACATCGAGTTGAGCGAATGGTGAACCCCTGTTAAACTCAACATTCACGGTCACAGTGTCGTACAACAATCTATCGAAATGGACATTGGCGTTATCACCATCGATCGCGTCAGGGATAACAATTTCATAATTTCCGTCAGAATCGGTTTCGCCCTGTCTCTCCGTGCCCCGCGAAGATGTAGCCGTAACGAGGACGTTATCAAGGGGAAGACCAAACTCAAGTTCTGTAACCGTTCCGAAAATGCCTCCGGCCTGGAGACAACCATAATCGGGGAATGCTCCCATAGCCGTCCCGCCTTCTCCGGCTGTCAGGCAGACCGAATTCTGGGCAAGATGAAAATCGTCATTAAAAGCATCGCAGAAAAGCGGATTTTCATTAATGTTGCCTATGCCAGCCCAACCACCCCCAATATCGCAATAGGAAACGTCGACCGACGCTTGATACAGATATAGCTGATCCGAACTGTTACCCCATGAAATACAATTCGTAATCGAATTACCGTTGGACGAGATTATCGCGATCCCGCTCCCTTGGGCCGGCGCGGAATTTCTGGTAATGGTGCAATTTTCCACGGTAAGGCGGGCGACACGATAGACGTAAATTCCCCCTCCTTCTTCGGTGGCCTCATTATCGTAAAAAACACAATTGGTAATTGTCGCATGAACCTCGATACTAGTTGATTGAACCGCGATAGCGCCACCGGAAGCAACGGTATTATTATTCTTAAAAACACAGTTATCAATAGTCGGATTTCCCCCCAGGCGGCACCAGATTCCACCACCATCAGCCGGCCCATACCCGTTCATTATTGTAAATCCGCTGATTACGCTTCCGCGATCGTACCTTATATCAAATGCCCGTGCTAAATCTGTCGGGGGAGACGCAGCTATATCTATAAAGGTCACTTCATTGCCCTCTAACGACTTAACGACGATTTTCTTGTCGTCAAGTACTATCTCCCTGTTATCCGTTCCACTCATAGTACCGGGCTTGACATAAACCGTATCATCATCTTCCGCATAATCTACGCCGGTCTGAATTGTGGCAAACGGATAATCAAAGCTACCGATACCGCTGTAATCATCTCCGTCCATAGCAACATACCAGTTGACCCGATCGAGGGCCATATGAAGCGGGAATCGCGGCAAACCGACTTCAATATGCACCGTGGCATCCATATATTCATCATGTGAGAAGGAAATATCATAACCGTCCTCGGAATAATCGCGTACATTAAGGACATATTCGCCTTCGCCATCTGTATAAGTCGATTTTGACGGTTCTCCGATAACGGAAACATAAACGTTTTCGATCCCCATCTGGACTCCGAATGTCAGGTCAGTAACCTTACCCTGTACAGGACCATATTCATGCTCAAGGGAAAAATTTATAATGTCTATTTCCATAAACTTTACAATAACGTTGAGCGACGAATCAGGATTATAATTGTCCTTATCGGCTATGACATCCACAATAAGCGAATCTTCGTTACCTAGATTGATCAATAATGTGTATTGTCCGTTATAGTCGGTATAATCGGACCAGACAACACCCGTATCGACCTCAGCGGTGACATGAGTATTTGGTAAGTTGCCCCCTTCAGGATTAGTTATAACTCCCTGAACAAAGCCATAAGAAGTACTCGGTTCCCCCCACACGCTCTGGAATCCCACCAGAACAAACAAAAGTACCATAAAACATAAACAACGCTTCATTTTGCTCCTCCCGGAGTTTAAGCTTACAAATGAGTTTTTTACAGATTACTAATGGAACTAATTACAGCCTTCCCGGAAAGCGCCGGGAACCTTCATTAAAATATCATAATTCTATTTATTGATGTCAAGTTATTTATAGATTTTGGGGCTTTTTATTATTAAAATTACTTAGAATTCGGGACCCTAATTCGTTTTGATTTACATGCAGAGTTTGTGCTATGTCTTCGTTAAAGGTAAATTGACAACACCTTATTAATCCCTATAAAATAAAAATTGGTTCCCGCGATCGTTACTCAGGTTTAATCAATCACCGTTAGACATTTTTTCATCTTCCTTGGGTACGCTTGTCTTGTCAAGCAAGACATACCTGTTGCTTTTGCCACGGGTCACGTTGAAAAGGATGAAATTCTCGTCCTTATCGAGGTTTTTCATAATCGCCGTGAACGACTCAAAATCAATGATCGTTTTACGATTGACCTCGGCTATTACATCGCCTTCCATCAGGTCCGCTTTTGACGCCACATTTCCCACCTCCACGTAAGAAACATAGACACCATCGCGGCTCTCCAAAAGGTAAGTGCGATACATATCCTCGGTTACCTCTTTGGCCGTAAACCCGAGATCCGATTCGAACTCATCCGGTTTGACTTTGGGCTTTTCGCCGATTTTAGCGTCGATGCTCTTAATCTTGCCGTCGCGATATAGTTTTATTTTTTTCTTCTCTCCCGCCACCGCCTGAGAAACCGCCAAGGTGAATTTATTAAGATCCTCGTTCTTTTCCGCCGAGAGTTCATTGTCGCCGAACTCGAGCAAGACGTCGCCCGGTCTCAATCCCGCTTTCATAGCCGGGGAATTTTCCAGCACGTCGGCAATTAATATCCCCTCCAGATCGGGATTTCCGAGGTACCTGGCGTAGCTTCGATTGACCGGTTGGGTCACTATCCCCAGCCAGCCGCGTTCGATTTTACCAGTCGACAACAGCTTGTCCTTGACCTCAATCGCTATATTGATCGGGATAGTGAATCCCTGGGTACGTCCCAGGCCGCGGGAATTGATCCCGATTACTTGTCCTCTGAGATTTACCAGCGGCCCTCCCGACGATCCCGGGGCGATCGCGGCATCGGTCTGGATGAAATCGTTGAGAAGGGGTGTCAGTGAGGGGACATTCAATACTCGCCCCTTACCGGAGACAATCCCGAAAGAGACGCTTCGATCGAAACCATACGGATTGCCAACCGCTATCACCCATTCGCCCACCTGAACCGAATCTGAGTTGCCCAGTTCGGCGACCTTGAGATCGATATCCTCCGGCGCAGTTATCTTTATCAACGCCAGATCGGTGAGTTTGTCCGCACCTATAACTTCGGCCCTGTATTCCAGGTTGGATTCCAAGGTAACTGTCACTTCGATATAGTTGTCTATCACATGTTCGTTGGTGAGAATAAACCCTTGCGGATCTATTATCAGGCCCGAACCTAACGATTCATAACGTTGATCGTTGCTTTTCTTGATAACCTCGATATGCACGACCGACGGTTTCAGGGAGTCGGATACCGAGATAATCAGCGATTTGAGTTTATCGAAAATCTCCAGGCTACCGTCATCGGCGAAAGTCATACCCCAAATAGCGAAAACCAGAATAGTTACGGCCAGAATCCTTTTCATTATTTCCCCTCGAAAAATCAGTCTATAAAGTAAGTAACCTCGCCCTTAATCTATCGTTTTTAAGCGTCGAGCGCCAGTTTTTTGAATTGGCATATCGATATTAGAAGGGTGCCAACAACCGTTGAGGTCGAATAACGGAATCAAAGCGGGGTATTAAACGTATGGGATATGAGGGAGCGAAATTGAATTTTCCGGGTGGGTTAGGGTAAAACAGGGATATCACGATTTGATTTTGAAAACTCCAAACGAGTTCTGGAACATTTCAATGAATAGCCGGGTATAGCAATAAAGATGTTGACAAGGAAACAGGGAAAACCTATTTTTAAGGTTTGTATTAATTCTGGAGGATAGAAAAATGACGTTCTGGTCGCAGATTAAGAATGTGGTCTGGGTATTGGGTATTGGCGGAATCTTCATGCTCGCCGGTCTGATAATCGGTTCGGATATCACTATCCCCGAAAAGCTTACGGCCGATGATTCCATGGACAAGAACGAGCGTTCCCCGGCGTCAATAGAGGAAGTTATGCCGGTTTCCGGCCATTCGCCTTTTGTTTATGTCGCCGAACATGTGAAACCAGCTGTGGTTAATATCTCGGCCGAATCGATCACCGAAGACAAATATCATGCTTTCATGAACGATGATTTCTTCAAGCGATTTTTCGGTCTTCCCGATGATGAGCAAAGAAAACAACCGAGGCTGAGAAAATCGGAATCGCTGGGTTCCGGATTCATTTTCTCGGACGACGGCTATATCCTGACCAATAACCATGTGGTCGAGGATGCTGAAAAAGTGACTGTTACGCTCTCCGATCAACATCGATATAAAGCGACTATTGTAGGCGCCGACAAGGAGACAGACCTGGCCATATTGAAAATCGAAGCCGACCAGAAGCTTCCGATTATCAAGCTGGGCGATTCGGATTCTATCCTGGTAGGCGATTGGGTTATGGCAATCGGCAATCCATTTCCGCAGTTGGGTTTAGACCGCACCGTCACCGTGGGTGTCGTCTCCGCAAAGGGTCGTAAAGGGTTGATTTTCGGCGGGGATATGCCAGCATATCAGAATTATATTCAAACCGACGCTTCGATTAACCCCGGGAATTCCGGCGGCCCGCTGGTCAATCTACGGGGCGAGGCGGTGGGTGTAAATTCCGCTATAGCGTCACCATCGGGCGGCAATGTCGGTATAGGATTCGCAATCCCCATAAATCTTGCCCGACAGGTATCCGATCAGTTGCGGGAATCAGGAGTGGTCTCGCGAGGTTATCTTGGGATTTATCCTCAGGATATCAGCCATGAACTTAAAGAGGCCAACGAGCTTCCATCAACCGACGGTATCCTCGTGGCCCAGGTTGATAAGGGAACCCCAGCTGATAAAGGGGGTCTTAAAGTTGGCGATGTGATTGTTAAGTTCAATGACAAGAAGATCTTAGACGCTCAGCAGTTCAGATTTTTGGTTGCCGATGCCGGCCCGAGATCTGATGTGGACATGAATATCTGGAGAAACGGCGATTATAAAAACCTGAAAATCAGGCTGGGCGATCGATCAGAGTTCGTAACTGCCCGGGTGCCGGAGGGTGGAGATGCCGTTGAGGATCAAAGATGGCTGGGGCTCGAGGTTGAGACTCCGGACAAAACCAATACCGAAAGATACGGGCTTGATCCTGTTCCCGGGGCTCTGGTGGTTTCAGTTGAGCCCGGAAGCCCGGCCGATGACGGAGGGTTATTTGTTGGAGATATTATCCTGACTATCGGGGGCAGGGATATAGAGGACGCCTACGATTTCTATGATGCGGCCGATGATTTTAAGGCAAGTTCCAAACCGATTTCATTCTATATCAGCAGGGGCGCCCAAAAGATCTTTGTGGCCATAAGTCCTGAAGAATAGAATGTATTCTGGAACATATAACGATTTAATTTGGTTGAATGGTTGTCGAGCAATCTTAAGTAATTAGGGCAGTGCCCGGAAGGAGTATGATTGTCGAAGGCTATTAGGAAGTACCGCGATGAGGATAGATCGCTGGATCTGTACCTGCGCGAGATTGGTGAGACCCCGCTTATAAAGGCCGCGGAAGAAGTTAGACTGGCTAAACTAATAAGGTTGGGCGATCAAACCGCGTTGGAGAAATTGACCAAGGCCAATCTGAGATTTGTCGTGTCGGTGGCCAAACAATACCAGAACCAGGGACTCTCCCTCTCGGATCTCATTAACGAGGGAAATATCGGGCTAATCAAGGCGGCCAAACGTTTCGATGAAACCAGAGGATTCAAATTTATATCCTATGCCGTCTGGTGGATCAGGCAGGCAATATTGCAGGCATTAGCCGAGCAATCCCGAATCGTGCGATTGCCGTTAAACAGGGTCGGAACCCTTCATAAGATTGGAAAAATCTCCTCGTCACTACAGCAACAATACGGACGTGAACCATCGGCCAACGAGATCGCCAAGAAACTGGAGCTCTCCGAGGGCGAGGTCTCGGATACATTGAAGATATCCAATTCGCATCTCTCTTTGGACGCCCCTTTCTCGGTATCCGAAGATAACAGCCTCATAGATATTCTGGAAGACGAGATGCAGGAATCGCCTGACGAGTCTCTTCTGAGTGATTCTTTGCGGG
Organism: Candidatus Zixiibacteriota bacterium; assembly: GCA_036481315.1. Lineage (GTDB taxonomy): Bacteria > Zixibacteria > MSB-5A5 > UBA10806 > UBA10806 > JAZGHS01. The sequence goes on from JAZGHS010000149.1 coordinate 8,933, forward strand.
TCGAGATCGAAAAAGCCCTGGATACCCTGACTCCCAGAGAGGCCGAGGTTATAAACCTCTATTTCGGCTTGAACCACGATAAGCCGTTGACCTTGGAGGAAATAGGAGCGAGATTTTCGCTGACCAGGGAGCGGGTCCGTCAGATCAAAGAAAAAGCGATCCGCAGACTACGGCACGCGTCACGATCCAAGGCACTCAGGGCCTATCTGAATTAAAGACAAATCATATAGAAAATAGGGCGGTATATTATGACCGCCCTTTTTTTATGTTTAATTTTAACATTGACAATTGGATATCGAATATGATATTCTATTATTAGAATAATATATAATTGGAATATCAAGATGACAGACCAGGAACTTACAATTCTCGCAATCCTTTCGGAGACTGAAAGATACGGCTACGAGATCGACAAACTGATCGCCGCTCGTAAAATCAAACCATCATGGAAAATCGCGCTATCGTCAATTTACGCCGTATTAAGCAGGCTCTTGAACAGAGGCCTGATAACATCGCGAGAGGTTGTTCAGAGCGGCAGGCCGTCCAGGAAACTATTCGCTATATCGTATTCGGGCCGGGTCGAGCTGGAGGCAGCTCTTTCCGGCGCTCTGATGCCAAATGATCGATTACTGGGGCAATTCGAGCTGATTCTTCTTGTCTGGCCAATTCTCTCCCAGGACAAAAGAAATGAACTTCTTTTATCTTATTATAATTGGTTAAGTGAAAAGCAGGTTGTTTTAGCGGAAAACGCCAGGCGGGAGATTAATCCGCTATCGGCGGCTTATTTTGAACGTCCCCTGGCGACGATTAGGGCCGAAATCGCCTGGTTGAAGGAATTCTCCTCAAAAAATGGTATCCAATTAAGCTGATTGGCGATCAGGAACAGGCAGGGAGTGATTTTTTTGAGTTTAATTTTCCGGATGACTTGTATTTACCTGATTATTCGATGCTCTAACGCCGAACCGTGTGGAAAGAACCGCGCCCAGCCCGAACGGCAGAATTACCGATAGAAAGAGGAATACGAATATCCAGCTGAATATCATCACCACCAGAGAGCCGGTTAACATCAGGGTGAAGAAGAAAAGGCCAGGGACCAGCCCGAGAGCCAGACTTCCATACAGGAAGGTCTTAAAGGAAGGTTCATCGGAATGTGTGATTCTCTGACCGGTGATGACGCTGGCGGCGATAAAGCTCAGAATCATACCGGCAAGGGTAGCCACCGGAATTCCCAGAAGAGCAAGGGGGATTCCGAGAATGGTAATCAAAAGAACCAGAAACGAGATAACAATCAGAACGTAGGCCAGGTAACCTTTTAAGAACGAGACCAGAGTTTTCGTCTTGACCGTATTTACAACCATAGAGACCTGTTTTTTAAACAACGACGCTCCGGTCGCGGCCAATACCATCCAGATGATATATATGAGGAACAGGACAAATCCCATGATCCTGAACGGGGAGTTATGGTGGAATTCGGAAACATGGATAGGGGTTTTCAGCGTCCAATCGCCTCCCAAGATATGTCCTCCAGCGTCCTGTTTGATCTTGCCGGATAGCGCGACGGCGGTTCCTCTGATAGTGCCTGTCGAGGTCACGTAGATATCGCCGGAGAAAGCCATCACGCTGCCGGTTACGGTTCCTTTGACGGTAACGTCGCCGAGGGCCGAAATAATATCACCGCGAACAATCTCGTCTGTATCCACAACCGTATCGCCGCCTACATGCAAAACGTCTTTACCGCCCTTTGTAATATGTCCTTTTTCAAGATCCGAAAAGACAAAGATACTACCGTTCGAAAGTGTTATGGAGACGGTATCCTCATCGATCGAGATCTCGACCACCTGAAGGCTCTCCCCGACTCCCTCAAGGGCCAATCGAAGCTGATCATCGAGCATTTGCTTTTCGATTAAAATATCCTCCAACGACAACTCGAGCGCCTGGAGGCTCTCTAACTCTTCTCCCGAAAACAGGAGTTCCTCGGCGGCTGGCGCTGCCGGCGGAGCTTCAGGCTCGGGAGGCCCCGATACGGCAAAAGCCATAAGGGCAAAAAACAGCAATATCGTCAAAAAATATTTCACTAATACCTCGTAACTCTAATATCGCCCGACGATGTAACTACTTTAAGGCGGCCGGAGCCGTCTCCTACGTTGGCAACCAATCTCGAATCCGATACTGTTTCAAGATCTCCGGAGACTCTGGAGCTGATATCCCCGGAATTCGATCGTAACGACAGCCGTCCGGTAAATTCCGAACTGATCTCCACGGACACGTCGCCCGAAACGGTATCCACCTCGAAATCTCCCTGCTCGGCGGATAATGCGCTCAGCCTGACATCGCCTGACGAGGATTCCGCGTATGCCGATCCGGCTACACCGTCAACAAGGATATCGCCCGACGAGGACTTGATATCCAGATTTCCGCCCACGCTAAAAATTCTATAATCTCCCGAAGATGTCGAAATCAGGGCCGAACCGCTTATTTCGTCAAGCCTGCCGTCGCCGGAAGAGGTACGGATATCGATATCGCCGTCAACCCCGTCGATACGAACGTCAGACGAATTCCCTTTAATTCGCGCGTTCCCCTTATGCCGGAAAATTTCGACATCGCCGCTGGAGAGATCGCAAAAGACATTTCCCTCGGTATCTCTCATCTCGATATCCGACGATGAACCGCGAACATCGAGATCAATTTTGATGTCGGAGATCTCGATATCGGTCGAGGAAGCGTCAATCTCCACCGACTTGCCGTCGGGAATACTGACCCGCAGGAAAATATGTGTGTTATCGTTCCAATTGCCGGAGAATAGTTTGCCGAGAAAATCCCTTTTGTGACGACGCTTGGGCAGATCGACTCGTATATCGATCTCGTCGCCGACCAATTTAGCGTCGTATTCGCAATCGTCGTTTATATCCTCGGCTTTGGATTTACTGTCTGCGTAAACTACATTTTTAAACTCCAGGGTGATTTCACTTCCGCTGGATCGTTCGATTTTAATATCACCGGAGGGCATATCGATTCTCAAAGAAGCGACTGCGTTACCGTCGAATTTCAGGTCTTTATCGAACGTATACTCTTTATCTGCCCTGGCCGTCGATGATATGGCGAATATCGCCAGAACCGAAATAATAATCATTTTTTTCAAGGCGGCGCTCCTATCTTAAGGTTTTCAACTTCTTTTTCAGTAGCTCGCGGGCGCGAAATATCCTCGCCTTAACCGTTCCCACAGGTACTTTCAGATGTGAAGCGATCTCCTCGTAAGCCTTGTCCTCTTTATGCCGCAATACTATTACTTCCTTATATTTCTCGGGCAGTTCCTCTATAGCCTCTTCAATACCTAACCGCTTGCGTTTGGCGTAAAGATCGCGCTCAGGATGATAAGTGTAGTCGGCTACCTCCATCTGCACGTCGCCGTCTTTTGTAGAAATCGGTTTATCCAGCGAGAGGGCGTGGATCCTGCGTTTGCGGATGGAATCGATTGAGCAATTGGCCGCGATCTTGTAGAGCCAGGTGGAGAAACGGTAAGTCGAGTCGTAAGTTTTCAAAGAACCGAAGGCCTTGATAAAAGTCTCCTGGACCAGATCCTTGGCTTCCTCCGCGTTGCGGACTATCTTCACGGCGATGTGGAAGATCGATTGCCGGTGCATGTCGAAAAGTTCTTTGTAGGCCTTTTGATCGCCTGCCAACGCCATTTTGACCAATGCCTGGTCG
>JAZGHS010000150.1:0-6127 GCA_036481315.1 Candidatus Zixiibacteriota bacterium
AATGTGAAATCCTTAATCAACAGCGCCGGAGCGCTGACACATCCGATATCGCTCCACCACGTATCGCAAAGCTCGGTCTCTTTCGAGACCGCCAGGATATTCGAAAAAGCCCTCGTGATCGATTCGGTGAACCTTAAGTTCTTCACTCCCTTTGTTATCTTGCCGTCCTCCACGAGAAACGTCCCGTCGCGGGTCATGCCGGTCATCACCGCCCGGGTTGTATCCAAGTAACCGTTTATATAATGAAACCTGGTGACGAGTATACCTTTTTTTATCCCCTTGCGAATATCGTCCATCGGTTTTTTGCCCGGAGCCATAAACAGGTTCAGCGGAATCGGTCCCGTCGAGCCGAATAACATCCCGTGCCCGGTCGATTTCGTTTTATTCTTCGACCCGTTGATCAAGTCGTAAACGGGGCGGCCCCCCAGACCGTTTCTCACGAAATGAACTTTGCTTTTACCGACCCCCTCGAAATCGAATGGGAAGGCGATTCCGGAGCTGTCGAGACCGTCGTCATAAAGGTTAACCGATGACGCCATTACCCTCTTTTTATTCTTGCCACTTAAGAAACTGGTCTTCTCATGATACCCCACAGCCCCTAATCCAATAAAAGAAAGCCATTCGAGCAGATTGGCGACAGCGGCCGGTTCTAAAAAAACGTCGTATTTTCCCGGTTCCACGCCAACCGGATCCTTTGAAAGTTCGCATTTACCAATCGCCTTATCGAGAAGAGAATCGAAATCGATTTTCTCGATCCTGCGGGAGATCCCCTGAGAATAACCCGAGGAATTATCCGACGCTATCACCATATTGATCACCGCCGAGGTGAGCGGCTGGTACAGCCGGACTCCGTTTGAATTCACGAACGCAATCTCGGTTTCCGATGTCGAAAAGGCGCCGGAAGCGTTAAGCCCTTTTCGCGACGCTTTCCCGCAGATCCTGCCCACGATTTTCGCTCGCCCGGCCGGAGTAATCACGGCGGTGCTCTCGAAATGAGTCTTGATCCTTTTTATTTTGGATTTTGGAGCGACTCCTTTGAAATATTTATTGGGCCGTGAAAAGCCGGCGATCTCAATCGCGCTTTCGAGACTTTTAAGAAGCGATTTTTCATCCAGAATATTGGTTGTGACCGTCCCGATTTTTCGATCTACCGAGACCCTGAAGGTAACCTTACCGTCGGATTCGGCTACATTCTGATGAATACATGAATTAGCATACCGGGTCAGCCCGCTGTCGCTCCCCATAAAAAGAATTTCGGTCGTGTTGGCTTTCGATTTTTTAGCCACCGAATCGAGCAGTTTCAGGATTTTCTCTCTGCCGATCATCGCCCTACCCCCACTTCCACCTTCCTGAACCTCGCAGGGGCCGTACCGTGAGCAACATGGGCGGTCTGCATCGGCTCTCCCTTGCCGCATGACGGTAACCCCCAGATACGCCAATGATCGCGATTACAGATGGCGTCACACGAATTCCAGAATTCCGGGGTGATTCCACTATAAACCGGATTTTTATACATGGTCGTAATACGTCCCTTCTTGACTCGCCATGCCGCCTCTACACCGAATTGAAAATTCAACCGTTTATCGTCGATAGACCAGCTCTTATTAGAATCGAGAATAATACCATCCTCGGTATCTGCAAGAAGATCATCATACTCCCAATTCCCCGGTTCGAGATTTATATTGGTCATTCGTATAAGCGGTATTCGATTCCAACCGTCGGCCCTCATTACGCCTGTGGGAGGGATATTAATCGTCGACGTTGTCTCTCTGGAGCTTAAATACCCCGCGAATATACCTTCTTTTATAATATCGGTTCTGCTCGCGGCTACACCTTCGTCGTCATAGCCGAAACTGCCGAGGGCGCCGGGAATGGTGGAATCGGCTACGATATTCACAATGGGCGAACCATATCTGTATTTCCCCAGTTTATCTGTCGTTAAAAAAGACCCGCCAGCGAGGGAGATCTCGGTGCCTAATACCCTATCTAGCTCTACAGGATGGCCACAGGATTCATGCACCTGCAATGCCAACTGGCTTCCGGTAATGATAATATCGAATTTCCCCGACGGGCAGGGCGGCGCTTCAAGCAAAGCCAGGGCTTCATCGGCGACCCGTTCGGCGTTCTCCATAAATTTCATCTCGTCGACAAATTCATAACCCGCGCAGGCATAATCGCCACGATGAGAATTCGGGTAGCTCCTCCTCTGTACCTCGCCCTTATCGACCGCGGTAACATCATACCCCCCGCCAGATTCGATTATCGTCTGCTCTATAATCGCCCCCTCGGTCGAACAAAACAGTTTTTCCGTATGGAAGAAATCGAGACCCGCCTCGGCCATTTTGATCTTGGGATTTTTTGTAAGAACCCTATTTACCGCAATTAGCATATCGATCTTCTCGTCAAGAGGTACGGCGAATGGATCAACCCGGCATGGAGAAACATAAGACGTTCTAAATATCTCTACCGGCGCCAGCCTGACCATCTCTTTATTGGTAACCGCTGACGCTCTCGCAATCCTCAGGGCTTTTTCGGCTGTTTTCTTCAACGACGATTTCGTCAGCTCGGAGCAAGCGGCGAATCCCCAGCAACCGTTATGTAAAATCCTTATTCCGATTCCCCTGTTGTCATTTCTGGCGAGTTCCTCGAGCCGATTGTTTTTCACGGTAATCGATTCAGTTTTTGTTTCGACAAAACGGATATCGGCATAATCGACTTTCTTATGTTTCAAATACTCGATAATCTCAGCAAGCTTTTCTCTCAAAGGTGAACTCCTTTCCATCGAACGATCGTTCTAAATTCTATGGGTGGCTGAAGTTGCTGTCAAGAAACTTTACGAATTAATCCTGATTTAAAGTATTATCGGATCTATATTTGACTCGATTCGCGAGGCGATCTTCTCGATATCCGCAAAACCATCGAGACCCGAGAAAGTCGCTTTGGCCGCGGCCCATAACGAGCCGGCCTTTAAAGATTTGAGGATATCATCGGTTTTTAAGTAATGATACAACGTCACCGCCGCAAGGGTATCGCCGCAACCTGTGGCATCCACCTCATTTTCGATCCGAACTGCCGGGATATGGAATCTATCGCCGCCGGAGTTTGCTGAAACAACAATGCCATTTTCCCCCATTGTGACAATAATCGTATCGGGGCCCGAATCATGAATTCCCTCACAACTTTCGGCTACCGATTTCGGATCAGACCCTCGTGTATTGTGAATTGTTGATATTTCGGTTAGGTTCAATTGAAGAATATCCGCAACGGCAACATAATCTCTCCATTGCGGATGTTTTCTGAAGAAACGACTGCCGTCCGGGGATCGTCCCAGAGAAAGGCTGTGATAATCCATATAGATGATACCGTCAAAACTGTCTCTGAATCGATTTAGATCGTCCGGATTGAAATCGTCGCCGGAGATAAAATTTAAAAGAGCGCAATCGGCTAAATCCGGCAATATTTCAAGAGACAGATGGCCTGGTATTCGCGAGTTCCATTCTTTGCGCTCCCCTGATCGGTCGTATACCAGCCTGTTTACGACAGTGGGCTTATCCGTATGCTTTACAAAAGAATCATCTAAAATCTTCAGATTACCGAAATACTTATCAAACGCTTCTCTTCGATCCGAGCCGATCTCGCAAACCGGAAACAATCTGCCTTCAGTCATAATCGCGCACATCGCCGCCAGGTTATACGTAATCCCGCCAAATGCCGAAGTTGCCGTTCCATTGGGAAATACTATTTCGTCATAAACGAGATGTCCGGCTACCGCGATCCGTGGTGACTTTTCCGAGGAAACGGTCATAGAGTCAATATACAATCGATCATTTATATCGTCTAAATAAAAAGGGCGCCGGAATACCGACGCCCCCGTATCAGCCTTAACTGAATTAGCTGTTATCGATCTAAAAACCAATCAAGCATGTTATTCGCTACGACCACAGATTGATCGTATCTGATAAAGAACAACGGGAAAGAGAAATAGGAGGTTTTAAACACAGCGTTTTCGTTTCTTACCGCCACCGGGAAACCATGGAATGTACCGGAGGAATCGGAATTAATAGCGGCGAAAGTATAAACGGTCTCCGAATTAATATTTCTCATAAGATACTCGATCCTGGGAATTGTCTCGGAAAAGGAACCGGGGGCAAGCCCTTGAGCCTTCAAGGTATCGACCTCTAGTATGGGAAAATCGACAGTACGTCCCGGATTGGCGCCGATAAATTCCGCGTCGGTAAAGCTCGACGGCGGGAACATAGCGGCTGAAAGGTCCATATAGGTGTAAGCCAGAGGATGAGTATCGTTCAAACCGTAATCCAATCTTCCGACCTGGTTAGCGATATTAGCGAAACTATAACGCCCGATTACCCATATTTTCCCTCCTGCGTCAAGATATCTGGCGTAGTTTGTCTCGGGGTTTTGAGTGATCGGGGAATTCCAATCAATATCGTCGGTAATTACCATTCTGTAATTGTATAGTACCGAATGATCGGGCTGAGTATCGTCTGTCCAATCCCATTTATCATCCGCGATACCGGCATCGGCCATAAGATTCTCATAAAAGATCGCGACCGAATCTCGCCACGTAGAGGGGAGATTCCCCGGAAGGCTTGCGAAGAACGAATGATTAACGATCAAAACATCTTTTGCCTCATCGGGGTGACGGATCCAATTCGGCTCGAAAACCTCTAAAAAACCAAGCGCAGGCACCGAGGGAACCGAGGCATCGTCGAAATTACGGACATAAATAAGATACCATCCCGTAACCAGGTCGGTGAAAGTATAACTTTCCAGAGGAATCTCTCTGTCACCGGTTTCGCTATTGAAAAGATAAGTATAAGTGCTGAAAGTGTCCGCTAAAGCTGAATCCGCAAACGGGCCATACCAACGTATCTCCCAGAGAAAATCGGGCTGGATCCCGATATAGTCGAGGGAGTCTTTTCCTTCCCAGCTGACATTTATTCCATGCCAGTAATCGGACGTATCCGGAAGACACCATAGAGGTTCATCAGGAACGAAAATAACACATGTGGGAGGATGGTTATTCCTCGAAAGGAAAAGATAGATAATGTTCGAGTAATCGCCGTAGTCGTCCTGGCACTTCAGGAAAACGAGTTGATCGACGAACACCGACGTGTCGATGGAGGCAAACAGCGGAATAGTAGCCTGGGTCGCGTTCCCCACGGAGGTCCATTCAAACCCGTCGTCAGGAAAATCAGCGGCCATGGCAGCGGCTCCGCCGTAAACGTCAGCAGTATCAGACAATACCACGGTATATTGATAATCAAGAGCCGAAATCTGACCATCGACATCTCTTCCATACCACTTTAGTTCCTTGTTGGCGGAGAGCCTTAAAGAATCCTGGGGGATCAATGCCCATTGCACTTCCGGCGGCACGTTTACCAGCCTATTGCCCTCAAGCGATTTGGTACCGCACCCTGAGAAGAATATAGATCCGAATAAGCCGACGGCCAGAGAAAGAATCAGTATTACGCTTTTAGTTTTCATATCCTGGCCCCCTTAAAATTGTAACCCGAAGGTGAAACGGTTAACGGAATCGAGCCAGCCAAGATCCTGGTAGGCGTAATCAACAGCGAGATTTACGGTGGAGAGCGGGAATCTGAGCCCTCCTCCGAAAGTCATACCGCCGCTGAACTCACCTTCCTCGTAATAGTCGTAATTGAATTTCTTGCCGGCTCTCATAGCGAACATTTCATTATACCAATATTCGAGCCCGAAATTGTATTTTTCGAGGTTGTCGTTCGGGTGCGAGCCCTGAGCCGCGAGAGTCAGCTTGGAACTACCCGCGTTAAGAACGTCGATAGAAGTCCCGAATCTGAAATCGATCGGAAGCGGGTACGGTTCGGAGATGAATTTCATATCCGGACCGAAATTGGCCAGAACCATGCAGATCTTGAAATTACGGAAGCCGGTATCGTAGTAAACGCCTATATCGGCCGCCCAGCCGGTCGCCTTAAATGTCTCGATATACTGAGCGACATATTTTAAGGTAACTCCGAGTGAGAACCGGTCTGTCAACCCCGCGCCGTAGGATAATCCCAGGGCGTAATCAGCGGCCTTGAAGAACTGACCGTTCCCGTGAGGGTTGCTGTAATCGGTTACCGGC
>JAZGHS010000151.1:0-3979 GCA_036481315.1 Candidatus Zixiibacteriota bacterium
CGCCGAAATCGAGATCGATAGCCCGGATATAATCGCTGGGAATATAGGTACCCCCAGGAACATCAAATACTTGCAATTGACTATCGGCATAGGTAAACTCCGTGCGGGAATCGAAACGATATCTGATCCACCCGATATCGTCGTATATGGTAACCCCTCCGCCATAGGTCGAAACATATCTGGTCGGGCCGTCGATTATAATGCCGGTTACTATCTGATTAACCTCGAGCCCGTGGTTTCGCATGCTCCAAGTTGAATCTACGCCGTCGAAATGAGCCACGCCGAAACCATACGGGGATGAATCGAGATTTCCGGATGCGGCTGCTACCCATAGATTATCATCGCTGTCGCGGGTAACCCGGCGAACGGCGTCGATAGGGACTTCCAGATCGGATTTATCCCAGATGGTCCATAAGGAGTCTCTCTTTAAAACAAGTCCCCCTCCCGAAGTTCCGATATAATGATTCCCATCCGGATCGAAATCCAGAGAGGCGATATAGTCTGTAGGCAGGGGTGAATTGAACAGATTGTAGACGGTCCAGGTGGAATCGGCCAGAACAATTCGCACCGGCAACATGGCAATTACCAGGATTGTTAAAATCGTCGTTATTACCGTTGTTTTATTCTTCATAGCGTTCTTCTCCCTCGAGACAATAAATGTTGCAAGTTTGTTGCCGTTAGAAACAGTATTTTATTGCAACATGGCACTATTTATTTGCCCCCGCAAGACGTTGTCCTTTAGCGGGTTGAGGATATCGCGTTTTTACGGGGGCCATAGTCGGGAAGGGAATGACAATCTGTTTCACCTCATGTGGTATAATAATTGCACATTATTAAATTTCCTGTTCAACAAATGCACATAATCGACCATAATAATCGGCCGAAATTGTCAGGAGGTATTTGGTAACGACAATCATTTTCAGGAACCTGAACAGCGGAATTGCCGTTTTATTTATGTGATCGCGATGGGATTTATTACGGCTTTGAATTATGCCGGATCAAGAGACATTAAACACAAAGGAGTTTTCATGAAGAAATCGTTGATGATTCTAATGGTTATTCCGGCTATGGCGCTTGCCTACTCCGGCGGACCGCCCGACGGTAGAACCGGCGCGCCGGGAGAGCTGACTTGCCAGAATTCCTGCCACAGTTCATTCCCCTTAAATAGCGGCGACGGTTCATTAACAATATCGGGGCCTGCACAATTCGAGCCCGATATGACCTATTCGATAACGGTCGAACTTTCCGACATCGGGCAGTCGCGCTGGGGATTCGAGATCACGCCGTTAACCGAAGGCTCGGTTAATATCACCGACGCTACCAATACTCAGCTTTCGATAAGTAACGGTAAAAGTTATGTCAAGCACACGTCAACCGGCACTTACCAGGGCAATTCCAACGGACCGGTGAACTGGAGTTTCGATTGGACCGCACCTTCCAATCCATCCGATTCGATAATTTTCTACGCGGCGGGCAACGCCGCGAATAACAATTTCAGCAACTCAGGCGATTATATTTACACAACCAGCTTCACTTCGTATCTCAACTCGACTGCCGTGGACGACGATCCGTTCGCGTCGTTACCCTCGCATTTTGAATCGGGCAACTATCCGAATCCGTTCAATGCCAATACGGCTATCAACTATAATCTTCCCTACGCGGGACATGTAACCCTGGAGATATTCGATATTCGCGGCAGGATGGTCGAATCGCTCGCCGACGGTTTTCAGGATGCCGGGCAGAATGTCCATTACTGGGACGCTTCCGAGATGCCGTCGGGAGTTTACTTCTTCAACCTGGTATTTGACAATATGCGTGATAGCAAAAAGATGGTATTGATAAAATAACCGATACTATCATCGAAATAACAAAGGCGGGTTTACTTAAACCGCCTTTTTTATTGCGATTGATATGCTTCTGTTTTCAAATTTAAATTGCCGTCCCCTTCAATGTATTGGGAGTAGCGCCGGTGATCTCGACGTTTATATAATCGCCGATTTCCTGATCGGTTCTTTTGAAGATGACCATCTTGTTGCCGTCGTTGCGGCCGTACCAATCTTGCTCGTTTTTTTTGCTCGGGGCTTCCACCAGAATTTTATGTGTTTGGCCGACATGCCTCCGGTTTCTCTTAATGCTGATCTCTTTCTGGATGTCGTTTAACAAGACAATGCGATATTTCTTCTCCTCAGGAGAAACATCATCGGCCCAGCGTCGTTTGGCCACGGTCCCCTTGCGCTCCGAATAGTTGAAGATGAAAGCCGAATCATATTCGACCTTTTTGACCATCTCCACGGTTTCCTCGAATTCTTCCCTTGTCTCGGTCGGGAATCCGAGGATGATATCGGTGGTCAGGGCAACGTCGGGGATTTTTGATCTGATACGATCGACCAGTTCGAGATATTCGACAGCGGTATGTTTCCGACGCATTATATCGAGAATCCGGTCAGAACCGGCCTGCAACGGAAGATGGATATGTTTGCAAAGATGAGGATACCCAGCGATAAGATCCAATAGCTCGTCAGGGAAATCCTTGGGGTGGGGCGATGTAAACCTGACCCTTTTAATCCCCGGAACATCGGACACAACATTCATCAACCGCGCGAATTTACGGCCGTTATCGTCATACGAGTTTACGTTCTGGCCGAGGAGAGTCACCTGGGAATATCCCTCGGATACCAGTTTTTCGCATTCGCCGCGAATACTTTCCACCGGACGGCTTCTCTCCCGTCCGCGGGTGTATGGGACGACACAGAAAGTGCAGAAATTATCACACCCCCTCATTATCGCTATCCAGGCGTTTACCCCGTCTTTTCTGGCGGGGTAGATATCGTCATAGGTCTCGAATTCGGATAGATCGATATCGGAGGCATGCCCTCCGCCGTTTCGCGCGTCGCGAATTAACGTCGGCAGCCTGCGGTAGCTGTCCGGCCCGGCCATAATATCAACATGAACCGAGCTTTCCAGAAGATCCAGTTTAAGATTTTGCGCCATGCAACCGAGAACGCCAATCACAACCGGCCTTTTATCTTTCATCTTCTGGAGTCGTTGAAGCCGACCAAAGACTTTGTTATGGGCGTTTTCGCGCACCGAACATGTGTTCAACAAAACGACATCGGCGCTATCCGGTTTATCGACCTCGATAAAATTCTCTTTCTGAAGGATCGAGCGCACCAATTCGGAATCATATTCGTTCATCTGGCATCCGTAGGTTTCCAGATAATAACCCAGGTTTTTGGTTTTAATGTCTTCCATGGATTTGCCGTTCCCCTTTGGATTATCCGATGTTACCGCCGGAACTAATATCGGGATAGAAAATTCAACGTCAAGGGGTAATTACCCCGGAAGTATGCGGTCCTCGAGAGTTGAATCTCGAAAACCGAATACTGTATATAAGGCTCGAAAGCTAAGTTTAGCTTTCCTGGTATTTAGGAATGGTCGAGCTGCATTTGGCCGGGGCGAAATTATCCTCGAATTTTTGCACCGGTACCGATGGTCCGGGCGCGGAGCAATAAGCGTCGAAAGCGTGAATCAGGTCGGCCGCCACCGCTTCCGCGTCGAGGGCTTCTATTTGTTTGCGATGAAGCATATAGACAAGCTCACCATCCTTGAACAGCGCGACCGAAGGTGACGATGGCGCGATTTTCGGCATATACTCACGCGCTCTCTGAGTAGCGTCGCGATCCACTCCCGCGAAAACAGTCGACAAGTTATCGGGGATAACATTATGCTGTAAGGCCAGTCCGACTCCCGGACGGGCGTGACCAGCCGCGCAACCGCAAACCGAATTAATCACTACAAGGGTAGTGCCTTTCTTGCCCTTTAAAACCGAATCAACTTCCTCGGGAGTCCGTAACGGTTTTACCCCGATATTGCTTAATTCTTCCCACATAGGACGCACAGCGTCAATATCGTACAAAGGTTTCATTTAATTAATCTCCTTTCAAGACCGTGTAATCACGGCATATTAGTCATTATCGAA
>JAZGHS010000152.1:0-3348 GCA_036481315.1 Candidatus Zixiibacteriota bacterium
GTTCTGAAATCGTTGGTAGTATATCCGATTGACGAAGCGTGCGACCAGATATCGTGGCTGTCGCCCGAATCCTCGCCGCCAAGCCCGGCGTGAACGACCGTGAAAGCGTCGACATAGCCATCATCGTCGCCCGAGTTGGGGATACCGTCGGGGCCGTCGTTATCGAATTGGGAGTAATCTACGAAAGGATCGGTCAATTCCGCGGCGGCTTCTGCCACGCGCGGTCCACCGTAGGATAGACCGTAGTTGCCGTCATCAAAATACGAATACTGCTGGCCGGTAGTAACCCAGCCATAAACAGCTCCCTCAACCGAATAAAGGCCGTAGGAGTTTTCGATAAAGAATTCATTGAGACTGCCTGAGGGGTACTCGTCGGTTGAGAAAATCATGCTCTCGTATTCGGAAACGGGATGAGCGTCAGGATCGGCAAGGCGGTCGGGGAAATCGACCAGTATCACGGCCATTTTGCCTACCCCGGTAACATCGACCGACAATTTAGCGCCGCCTATCGGTTGGCCGAAATGATCGGGGAATTGCGGCAGAGGATCACCGGTGGTTATCGATTTTCCGGTTTCGAGATCGAACAATCCCGGTTTGGGCGGCATGACAGCCATAGAAACCGAGAACATTATGATTATTAGAAGCGATATTTTTAAAATCCTCAAAATCTCCTCCGAAAAAGCCTCTTCGTTTTACAAATTGGAGTATATGCAAGAAGCTCAAATCCAACTAATTCTAAAGATACGGGGATCGGGAGATTTGTCAAGAAATATGAGCGATTTAATAGGCTATCGCTACTGTGTTATCGGTCCTTCTCTCAATTAAGATATTCAAAATGATAAATCAACCCGAGCCTGATCGACGATCCCCCGATATTGAGATTGTCATATTCTATATTGGAATCCGAATCCTCGTCATCTATTCGCCAGTCGGCGGAAACGTAGCTGTGGGAAAATTCGATTCCGAACCGAAGACCTTTATAAAGCACGTACTCCAATCCGGCCAGGACATTTACTCCCGGCGCAGTCTTGGAGCCTTTAAACCAGTCTCTCTCGAACGTGCTGTAATATCGAAAATCTTTTTCCTCCCATTTGGCTATATATAAACCGGGGCCGAAACCGAAATAGGGCGAAATTTTAGGATTCGAGCTCTCGAATCTATAAATAACATTCGAGACTATGGGAATGATGGTTAGGTTGTTTTCAAGATGTCTTTCTCCGCTCGCTGTCTGAATATCGTAATTATACTTCTTCAATAGCTGGATTCCCCCGGTAATTCTCAATCCGAAATTCCCGCCGGAATATTCGGCGAATAATAGAAGATCCGCCCCGTTGCCAAAACCGGACACGCTCACGAATTGGACCGGGACTGGATCATTAAATATAACCGATCTCCCCTGAACCTGCCAGTCCTGCGGCATAAATGGCCCCGATTGGATCCCAAATCGTAATTGAGTCTGTGCCGAAACCGTTGACACCATCGGGACAATCAACAATCCCGCGATTAATATAGATATTCTCTTCATTATCGCCTCCTTCGAGGAAGTTTTGACATATCAATAACAACGCAAACATAGTTGAGTTAAGCTACAGCCTTAATACTAATATAACTTATACAAAAAAGCCCGGTATATATTTCACTTAAAACAAAAAAATCCGGCCGCCGTAAAGCGACCGGATCATAAAGTTTATGCTGGGAGGTTACTTAAGCAGAGTCATCCTTCTGGTCTCGATCCCGGAATCGGTTCTTAAGCGGTAGAAATATACACCCGATGATTGCTCGGCGGCGTGCCAGGTTACCGAATTCGAACCGGGGAGAGCGATTCCATTGTAGAGGATATCCACCAGCCGGCCGGTGATATCGTATATTTCAAGGCTGACCTTCGTTTCCCGCTCGAGTTCGAATCGGATCGTCGTGGAGGCGTTGAACGGATTGGGATAATTCCCTTTCAACGCAAATTCTCCCGGTAAAGCAGATTCAAGATCGTCGCCGATACCTGTCTGCAATGAGTATTGATATACGGATCCGTCGCTGCCCGCGGCGAATCCGAGGTCGGCGTTTAGAAATTGAACCGCGTTAAGGGTGGCGAAAATATCGGTTTGAACCTGTTCCCACGTAACTCCACCATCGTTTGTAAATAAGATCGCCCCCGCCGCGCCGACAACCCAGCCGATTTCGGCTGTCACGAAAAAGATATCGTTAAGAATCGCGTTGGTGCCGCTGTTAAGGATCTGCCACGAGGCTCCGCCGTTGACAGTCTTAACTATAACTCCGAAATCTCCACATGCCCACCCGTTTTGCGAATCGATAAAATGTACACCTTCGAGTTCCTGGGCCGTACCGGATGGCTGAAGGTTCCAGCTTGCCCCGGAGTTGGCGGTATGAAGGATGACACCATCGGAACCGACTATCCAGGCGGTGGACGGATCAAAAATCGCGATCCCGCGCAGATCATCAACCGCCGGGTTAGCCTGATGATTCCAACTGGCCCCGCCGTCGGACGTATGCCTGAGAATGCCGTCGCGACCGACAGCCCAACCGTTCATATTATCGGCCATTCTTATATCTCGAATCTTTTCGCCGACTCCCGAGGGCTGGAACGACCAGCTTACTCCACCATCGGTGGAATGTATAATCATTCCGTCGTTACCGCTGGCCCACCCTTCCATACTGTCAATGAAATAAACCGCCTCGACGTCGTCACCGGTGGCATACAGCGACCATGTATCGCCGCCGTTGATTGTTCGTAGTATCCCTTGATCCCCGCCTGCCCAACCTGTCAATTCATCGAGAAAATACACATCATTCAAAGGTAAAACAGTCGGAGTAGGTATTTCAATCCAATCAGAATCTCCCCCGCCCGGATTCCCGACAATGATAACACCGGTCATGTTGGAATGATACAGGCATAAATAGGGATAAGAACCCTCGGCTGAAAACACATATGAGTAAACAGCTCCGTTATTCATATTGCCGGAATCCCAGACATCGGAATTCGAGGTCGCGGTATGCGGCGCCGAATCCTGGTTCGTCCAACGAACCGTATCGCCGGGTTGAATACTCAATTCAGCGGGACTAAATGTAAAATTGACGATTGCGACATCGTATAATGCGGCATTCGACGTTCCCACCATGAGAAAAATTAACATAAGTGCTTTTTTCATCGGAATCTCCTTCGAAGGGGTGGTTGGTAGTAAATCAGCGTCATCAACATAAATAACAATGATTATCATTGTCAGGTTCCGGTTTATATCGTTTTTTTATATTACAGAAAAGAAAGGCCGACGGCGTATAAACCGTCGGCCCTGGAAAAATCGAGCGAAATTACAATCAGCCCTGCTCTACCTG
>JAZGHS010000153.1:0-27755 GCA_036481315.1 Candidatus Zixiibacteriota bacterium
TGGTGGTGTAGAACACCGGAGTTGATTTTTCGTCTGTTTTGGACATTTCGAGCCTCCTTTCACCTTATCAAATAATACTATACCGTACTTTAAGGGATTTACAAGGATTATCAAGTACTAATATCGAGTAATATTATAAACTATATTCAGATTCCTTATATCGGTTTTTCTTTGTTAATAGGGTACTAACTTATCGGCGCAACCACCAAAGCCGGTGCGGGGAGCAGGCTCTCGATTTCCTCGAGCAGGATATCGAGTTCGCGCAGAAAACGTTCCTTCTGCTCGGCGCTGAATTCGTCGGCCAAACGACGGTAATACTCCGCGCCGTTTTCCATGTTCTCTTTGAACCCCTGGAAATATTTCGACGTTCTTTCGATCAGCCCTTTCGATGATTTCTGGAACTCCTCCTGAAAATGCTCGATATTGAGCTTTAGTTCCTTTATAAACATATGGGGACGTTCCGAGTTAGTCAAAAGACTCAACCGTCCGTAAATATGCGAGACCATTTCCTCCAATGACGCGATCTTCGAGAAATTGACTATATTCGGTCCGGCGCAAACCGCGGGGGTAGCGTCGAGATCGATCTTGTTCTTCAATGTCGCTCCACCGGCCAGGTCGTGGCAGATACAGGACTTGACCATAATCCCCTCGGTCTTATCATCGTGTTTTTCTGAAATAAGATTCTCTTTATCCGACTGCTTTAGCTTTAACTGCTGATAACCTCGCGATGATATGCAGATGGGAACCTTCGAGAATTCGAAATTGGACGCCGCGTATCCTTTGGGGCACGGACTGCCAGGTTTTCCGTCGGCTATGCGTTGACGGCGCGCCTGTTCGCTGGCCGACTCGCGCAGATTCCAGAACGGCACTCCCAGAGGAGAAACATCGCTCAAATAAACATCATCATCACCGGCGGCCATGAGCTTCTTAATGTGGGCGTCATCGACATTGGTTACTTCAGGAACTAATAAAAACGGGGTACCCCAACCGGCGCAATCAACGCCGAAATAATTCAAAAGGAAATTGCTTTCTTCTGACGTACCGATCCCCCCCTGCATGGTCACTCGTACCTCATGGGGTGATTCGACCAGCGGACGATCCATTTTACTTAATGCGCTGCCATACATTTCGTGAAGACGCCCGATCATATCGGTTTTCTTATGCTTGAAATCGTCGAGGATAGGCCCAATCAAGTGGCCGCCCGACGAGAAAGCGTGACCGCCGCAGTTGAGGCCCGATTCTATCCTGTATTCCGAAATCCACAAACCTCTTTTGGCAAGGTATTTCCCCTGGATCATGGCCGAGCGGAAATCGCTGACTTTTAAAATTATCTTTTTATTGAGGATACCGTTATCGTCCGGGAAGAAATCGTCGAAGGCACCCATATACTCATACAAGCGTTGGTTTATACCGGCGGAGAAAATTATCGATGATTTTAGCGGGCTATTCGCGTAACCCCGAAGCGCGGCCATGGCGGTGCAATATTCCACCGGCAGTTTTTTACCTCTACGGTAATGATCGCGATCGACCTTGGTCATAATGTTAACATCAATACTACCCGGCACGGCATATCGGCGAAGAGAATCCTGCATATCGATCTTTTCTTTCGGATCGGTCGCCGCGCACATATCGAGATATGATTTTC
Organism: Candidatus Zixiibacteriota bacterium; assembly: GCA_036481315.1. Classification (GTDB taxonomy): domain Bacteria; phylum Zixibacteria; class MSB-5A5; order UBA10806; family UBA10806; genus JAZGHS01. Next base: position 1,646 of record JAZGHS010000153.1, read on the forward strand.
TCAGCGGAGAATCGGGGAGCATCTCGAAATAGCGGGTGATTTCGCTTCCCGGCTCGAATTTCGACGATTGCAGCTTATCGACCTGATCATTGACCAGATGAAGCAATAGCTCCAGGTAAGCGGTAATGCGGTTTGCCCGGGCGTCCTTGTCGAGATCTCGAATCGGTTTGTACGGTAAATCATTTTTCAGGGAATGGAATTTTCGCATCTGCTCGATCAAGACATCGTCAAGAAGCGAGATGACCGATGAAATACCGTATCTGGCCACCTTTAATGGGGAATCTATGGTAAACCCGGTACCCATAACAGGCACGTGAAACAGGTGGGGGCTAGCATTTACAGAGGTTTGCATGACACCAATAAAGGGGATATGGGGAGAATGTCAAGCAAATATGCCACCGCTAAGAACTATTGATGAGATCGTTATTTAGATCGAAAATACCATCGAATAAGGAAAACCGGAGACTTTGCTCCGGTTTACTTTCAAGGCAAGCAGCATATGATATTTACCTTGAGAGCATTTTCTGTAGATAAATATACTGCAGAGCGTATCTTTTGGCTCTCTGGGTATTGTCCGCGGATGCCGCGTGACCACCTTCAGTTTCCTCGTAATAGTAGATCTTGTTTCCATACTCCTCCATCCTTGCGGCCATCTTTCTTGCATGCCCCGGATGGACACGATCGTCTTTGGTGGAGGTTACGAACAAAACGTCGGGGTACTCGATCCCCTTTTTTAGGTTCTGGTATGGGGAATATTTGGCGATATACTCTCGATTTTCGGGGATATCGGGGTCGCCGTACTCGGCCATCCACGATGCCCCCGGAGGAAGTTTGTGATATCGAAGCATATCGAGTAAAGGTACCTGGCAAACAACCGCGTTAAACAGATCCGGTCTTTGGGTTAAAGCCACCCCGACCAGCAGGCCACCGTTGCTCCCTCCCATAATACCCAGATGTGTCACCGACGTAATATTCTGATTAATCAAATCCTCGGCAACAGCGATAAAATCGTCATACGCGCGTTGCCTGTTTTCCAGAAGCGCTGCTTTATGCCATTTCGGCCCGAATTCTCCTCCCCCTCTGATGTTTGCCAGAGCGAACACTCCTCCTTTTTCCAACCAGAGCTTTCCGATTGTTCCCGAATAATACGGGGTTTCCGGAATTCTAAACCCTCCGTATCCGTAGAGCAGGGTAGGATTAGTGCCGTCCAAATTCAGATCCTTCGCCGACACCAGAAAATATGGTATGATCGTACCATCCGCGCTTCTTGCTTTTAGCTGACTCACCTTAAAGACACTGGCATCGAATATATCAGGCCGCGATTTGATCGCTTTCGGTTCAGCAGTTGGATTTTCAAGAAAATATAGTTTTGTCGGCGTGAGGAATCCCGCATACGATATCAATAGAGTGTTATCGTAATAATTATGCGATTTAACAGATATCGTTCCGAATTCGGGAAGATCAATCTCGCCTCGAATCCACTCCGGACGATTCGGTGAGCCGGCGAGTGTATAGTAAAGAGCTTTTCCGGTCACATTTTCAAGAATCGAGACGATTATGTAATCTTTGGTAGCGTTAATTCGCCTGACCGTGCTCTTATCATCGGGTTGAAATAGTATCCTTATTTTTGATTCGAGATTGTCCGATTCAAGATCCTTAATGTTCAACGCGATAAGAGCACCTTCAGGAATACCGAGCCAGTCGGAGTGAAGAAGAACTATTAAATGGCTTTTGAAAAAGGTCTCGATCCCGGCATCTTCGGGGATAGGGATTTTCACTTTTTCAAGATTTTCATTTAAGAGCCATTTCGTGGATTCCCAGAAGGATATGCCTCTTTGTAAAGATACGTATTTGCCTTCGGGTCTGTGAGTAACTCCACCGCCCGCCGAAACGTCTTTTATCTCGCCTTCAAGAAGGGTTACCGCCTCGGAAATATCCGTTCCACGTTTCCACAGTTTGACAATCCTCGGATAACCGGATGTGGTAAGCGAACCCGGTCCGAAATCGGTATCCACTATAAGCGTATTTCTATCGTACCACGAGACAGAGCTTTTCGCTTCGGAAAGATAAAAACCGTCGTTAACAAAAGTTTTAGCGCTGTAATCGAACTCCCTGAGATAAACAGCGTCTTTTCCACCATCGGAAAGATAGATCATGCATCGGCTATAATCGGGAGGTAGATCAGCCGTTCCCTTATAGACCCAGCTTTTACCCTCTTTTTCATTGAGTTCATCGATATCGAGAAGAGTCTCCCATCGGGGATCTTTCTTCTTATATTCTTCCAGAGTGGTCCTTCTCAATATTCCCCTGACATGTTCTTCGTCCTGCCAAAAGTTATATACGTAATCACCTTTGATCTTTCCGTAGGGGATTCTATCTTTGGAGTTAAGGATTTCCAGCGATATACTCTGATAATCGGCGAAGTTTGGATCGCTTCCCAATGCGTCCATGGTAGTCTTATCATGAGCTCTTACCCACTCGAGGGAATTTTCACCCTCGACCTCTTCAAGCCATATATAAGGATCATCATTTGCGGGGGTGGCTTCCTGTGACGCCAAATGAGTGCCGGATAGATTTACTAATAGGGCGATAGTGATGGATAAGTTTTTGAGGATTTTCATGATTTCTCCCGTTATCGATTCTGTTGGCTATCAAAAAACTATGCAGAGAAAGAACGGTAAAGGGTTGGCAATGTCAAGGACAAATACATCTATTATCAATAAGCAAATTGGCTATTTTCAAATACATTGGGTCAAACAAGTAATTTCAATTTAACCATCGAAATAAACTGTTATTGGATGGCTTTTAAAATTACATTCTATATATGGCCAGACAACCGATACAGGTAGCCGTATATTGCGTTCGCCCGAAAGGCGAAGGCTGGGAGTACCTGCTTTTGCACCGGGTTACTCCCCGATGGCGATTCTGGCAGGGGATCAGCGGAGGTGTAGAGGAAGAGGATAACGATTATTTCGCTGCGGCGTTGAGAGAGCTCAAAGAGGAAACCGGTTTCGATCCGATCGATATGGAACTGATTGACTACTCGTATACCTTCCCCGTTCCGGAGACAATGCGAGATATGTATGAACAGCCTGTTGATCATTTAACCGAAATAGTCTTTTTAGCCCGTATCGAAAATGGCCCCGAGCCGATCATAGACCCTGTCGAGCATGATAAATATCAATGGTGCGATTACGAGATGGCGTTTGAGATGCTTTACTGGGCGGGTAACAGGGAATCGTTGAAGCGGTGTGAGGAACGACTTCGGGGGGCGATGTAAGAAGATCGCCGCCAGAAATTCTGACCGCGTACATTTCTATTTGGTAATCCGTATATCGTCAACCACATAGACCATTTTAAACGCCTCTGTAATTGTCGGTGTTACAAAAAACTGTAAAGAGTAAAGATCCATAAAATCCGATGTTAGAAAGGCCTTTTTCTTTATCAATACCTTATCGTCGATACAGATCGAATAATTCCGGTTATCCAGGTCCAGTTCGATATGGACAAAATGAGAAGCGGCGGGATTATAGGTTCCGCTAAGGGGAACATATGAACTTCCGTCGGATAAATAGTAAGAACTACCATACAGCTTAAAGGAGAAAGCCGCCTTATTCGTACTTGATCTGGCAGAGATACTTATACCGGCGATCAAATGTTCGGGGATTGTCTCTCCATAGGCCATGAACTCGATATAGTATTTGCCGGAATTATGCGGAGCGGTTCCGTTATCACCGACAACCGCGTTGATAACAGGAGCCGGATAACCACGGGTGATACTCATAGCATTAGAACCTAAAGCCGCGGAATTTACGACTTCGACAGTGCCGGAACCGTCCTGAATTTCGAGGCTCGCTCCCGGGGGGCCATAATGCAGCGGGGTCGTGGGCGCAGGCATCGATCCGACAATATCGGAATTGAAATTCGCCACGAAGATAGAACTGGTACCTCGTTTTGAGCAATTAAAGTAATGATTGCATGAAACAATCACGAGCAATGCCGCGAATGAAAGCAATAATAATCGCTTGGTCATGGTTCTCCCTTCATTTCTTGAATTAAAATAACCCTTTGATAAATAGGTCTTTGGCCTTCGCACTATATCCTAATTACAATTATTGTCAATGCGAAAAAAATGCTTACTTAATGCGTATGGTTTCATACGCATCACGCTTGGCTATATTAATAAGTTGAGACCAATCGGTTTTCGAGCGGTAATGCTTAAAAAAATGGTTTCCAAATTTGGCGTGATTAAAGAAGCGGCCGGGGAAAAGTAGCCGGAGAATTTCAGGCTATCCCATTACTCACAGTTTTCGGATGAAACCCGTGCCAGTGCCGCTTCATCCTCGCCGCTCAATTGAAATATCTCCTCGACGGCGACACCGAATACTCTGGCCAGCTTCAGGGTAAGGTGTGTTGACGGCACATATTTTCCTTTCTCAACCGTATTGATAGTCTTGCGGGTAACGTTGACCCGTCGGGCAAGCTCCTCCTGGGTCCAGTCCTTGATGGCCCTGTGGACTTTCAGTCTGTTTTTGATCGTCCGCTCGCCCATTATGCTCTATCCAGTATATAGAACGCCATCCTGTAAGCCCCGGCGCCTATGATTATCGACGATAACGCTACCATCACCAGATCGCATATCGGATAAGAAAACGATACTATAGCGAAAAACGAGGTGGTTGCGATCGCGGCCAGATAGGCCGCTTTCCACGATTTGAGTTCGTGCAGACGGACAAGTTCGTATTCGAGCGCCTCTTTGAGTTCCGGATTGCCGCGGATCTTTTTCTGTAAAAGCGATAGCCTCATCATATAATACGCCTGGATCACCACGGTAATGATCAATCCGATCAACACAACGATCCCGATCGGCTCCCGGTTGAGATTGTCTGCGCGGAAAAAAAACCGGGTAAACATCAGGATTACGAAAATCACGAAAGCGACCAAATAACCTCTTAAATAGGACCGCCTCGCCCTGTCCATTTTCTCTATATCGCGATTCATGAGGCCTAACTTCCTTATTTTAAAAGAGTCCTAATCTTCCCTTATTATACCGTATATTACGCATATTGTAACCTTTTTGTTTCAAAAACTTTACATTTTGCCAGCGCTTCATTAACTTATTGAAATTCAATAGATTAAGTCACAACGTATTGTCAACAATATCTCTTATTATAGACGTATTCGGAATTTAGCATATATCATCTCCCGGCAATAATAATACTTGAATCTCATTGTTGTTTATCTTAACTTATTTCGAAATCTCGTGGACGGAGTAGGAAAATTATCGAATGAGAATCTTATCATCGAAAATCGGAATCGTGGTTTTTCTGGCCCTGTCGGTTATCGTGATATTTCCCGGCCGGGCTCTGGCTTATCTCGATCCCGGAACAGGTAGTTTTATATTCCAGACAATTTTGGCCGTTGTCCTAGGAAGTCTTTTCGCGCTGAAGGTCTTCTGGAAGAGAATCCGGCTGTTTTTCAAGAATATCTTAACCAAGAATAACGTCGGTGGGAAAGCGGATTAGAAACGGTTTAGTCTCGGGTTCGTTTCGAGACCCGAGCGGGTTTTTATTTTACCGGGACGGCCGTCTGTACCGGCAGGTAAATAATATCTACAGAGACAACTATGACCTGCTCATGAATTCTGGGCTCTACCGGAAACTCGTCGGGGAACGGTTGTTGATCTCTCACGTTGAAATCGACGATTGGGACTCGTTGGCTGTCGATGCATATAAGATAATCGCTCCGGAATCAATATCGTTTATCTCCTATCCTTACGAGTGGTGTTTCGGTCAACTCAAAGAGGCCGCCCTGACCACGTTACGGATTCAAAAATACGCGCTTGATTTCGGCATGTCGTTGAAGGACTCCAGTGCCTACAATATCCAGTTTGTAAATTGTCGCCCGATCTTTATCGATACCCTTTCTTTTGAAAAATACCGCGAGGGATCGCCTTGGGTCGCCTACGGGCAGTTCTGCCGACATTTCTTAGCGCCGCTGACGTTGATGTGTCGTAAAGATATCCGCTTAAATCAGATGCTAAGAATTTATATTGACGGGTTGCCGCTGGATCTTGCCGGCAAACTGCTTCCACGCCGCACCTGGCTTAAATTCTCGCTGTTAACTCATATTCATCTTCACTCCGAGAGCCGAAAACGTTTCGCCGACAGACCCGCGAAAAACAAAAAACGACAAATCAGCCGTCGCGCATTATTTGCCATAATCGACAGCTTGGAACAAGCGATCACCGGCCTGCGATGGAAGCCCGCGAATACGGAGTGGGCCGATTACTACTCCGAGACCAACTATGCGCCTGAATCGCTGACGCGTAAAAAAGAGATAGTCGCTGAATATATAGAAGCTATCAACCCCCCTATGGTCTGGGACATGGGAGCCAATACCGGTTTTTTCAGCAGGATCGCCTCGGCAAAAGGGATAGAGACGATATCATTCGATTTCGACCCTGCCTGCGTTGAGGTGAATTATCGTGAATGCGTGAAAAATGGCGAGGCAAATATCCTTCCGCTTCTTCTGGATCTTTCCAATCCCAGTCCGAATATCGGGTGGGCGAACCGTGAAAGGATGTCTCTCGGGGAACGGGGACCGGCGGATCTGATAATGGCGCTGGCCCTTGTTCATCATCTGGCGATCTCCAACAATCTGCCTCTATTCAGGATCGCCGAGTTTTTCAAAGAGAATTGCCGGGCGCTGATAATAGAATTTATCCCCAAAAACGATTCGCAGGTCCGGAGGCTTCTGGCTACCAGGGACGATATCTTTCCCCGATATACAAAAGAGGATTTCGAGGCCGAATTCGAGAAGAAATTTACAATCGTAAGATCGGATAAAATCCCCGATAGCGAAAGAACTCTTTACCTGATGACCGCAAACGATGAATAACTTGATAAAATCAATAGTTATTCATCCGTTTTTATTCGCGGTTTACCCGGTTCTGTTTCTCTATTCGGTCAACATGGAGCAACTGGAAATTTACGAAATATATATGACCTGCGCGATTATGCTGGGTTTGACCGCCGCGCTCTTCCTGATCGGCCGATTGATTTTAGGAAACAACCACAAGACCGGCCTTCTGATCTCGGCATTCTGGATATTTTTTTCTCCTTCGGAAGAATAACTACTCCGTTAAAGATAATCATTCTCCTCGCGTTTTTGGGATCGGCTTATCTTATTATCAAATTACAAAAAAAACCAAACGACCTGAATATGATCATGAATTTTGTTTCTTTGGTACTGGTCGCGATAACCGGAGCGTATATCGGATTAAACGAATATAGGGAGGCGGTCGATCTCTCGAGCGGGCCGGGCCCGACAGAAACAGCCGCTTTTCCAGAGGGATTCGCGCGGCCGGAGATTCTCCCGGATATTTATTATATTATTCTGGACGATTACGCCAGGGAGGACATTTTAAACGATCTTTACGGATTCGATAATTCCGAATTTCTCGATTATCTCGAAAACAAGGGATTCTATATCGCCCGAAACAGTCGATCGAATTACGCCCAGACTTTGCTTTCTTTAGGCTCGTCGCTGAATCTTCGATATCACGATTACCCTTCGGGTGATTCCGCGAATACTGCCGATGATCGTATACCGCTTCCGGCGACATTGAAAAGCAATCAGGCGGAGGGTTTTTTGCGGCGATACGGATATGAACTTGTGGCTTTCCCAACGGGGTATTTGCCCACGGAAAGAAAAAATGCCGAACTTTACCTGAAGCCGGCGTTATATTTAAACGAATTTCAGAACACGCTGATCAATACCACATTCGCGGCTACCCTGATGAAACGACTCGGAATATACATTATTTACGATATCCATAGAAACCTCATACTGAACATATTCGAGCGGCTGGGGCATATCCCGCGTCGAGAAGGACCGGTTTTTGTATTCGCGCATATCATATCGCCGCATCCTCCTTTCGTTTTCGGGAAACACGGGGAAAGAGTGAACAAAAAAAGCACGGTCTACTTAAGCGACGGAAGTCATTATATGAAACTTGAAGGGGAAACTCCGAAAGATTATGTCGCTAAGTATTCGGATCAACTGAAATATGTTAATTCGAGGTTAAGAGAAGTTATCGACATCATATTGTCGGATTCGTCCAGGCGGTCAATAATAATACTCCAGGCGGATCACGGGCCGGGTTCCGGACTCAATTGGGACGATCCCGGTGATACCGATCTCGAGGAGCGGTTGTCTATTTTGAACGCCTTTTATTTCCCCGACCGCGATTATTCAAAGCTGTATGATGAAATCACTCCGGTAAATACGTTCAGGCTTATCTTCGCCAGATTCTTCGGGGCCGATTACGAATTACTGAAAGATGAAAGCTATTTTTCGACCATGGCCAGACCGTACGATTTTATTGATATTGGCAAAAAGGTCAAGTCGAAAGAAATATTCCGATCGATGGATCCAGGCAAGAGTGATATACCGCAATCGCCGGAATAATATCGCCCGTGTTGAGGGGCGTCTTCTTCCAATGAAAACCTTTCGCGACCAGTTGGTTTCTTATGGCTAACATGATATTATTTATATTATAATTGGGATATGATGCTTATACATGTAATTGTCGGTCGCCCGTTCAGGGGCGAAAAGATTTAAAAGGAGTTAAAATGAAAAAGCTGATTATCTTTTTGCTGGCCATTTCGCTGTTACTGATCACCGGATGTTTCGATTACGAACAAACCATGGTTTTGAACAAGGACGGTTCCGGCACGGTGACTATGCGATACACGGTAGATAAGGCATATCTGGATCAAATCAAACAGATGAGCAAAGCGATAGCCGAGCAGTCCGGAGATAATAGCCTGCTGGTTGATCCTGCCGAGACGATGTTTTCGAAATCGGAAATCGAGGAGACATTAAAAGCGCATGACGCGGGTATAAAGATGCTGAGTTACGAGATCTCCGAGACCGACAACGCCAGGATATGGGATATGAAGTTTTCATTCGCCGATGTTAACAAGCTCGACATTCTCGCCGACGCTTTATCCGCCGATTCCGAAGAATATAAACCGTCGGAAGGTGAAGAGGTAATATACTCACGGCAATCTGACGGCACCTGGCTTTTCTCCCAGCCGTTTATGGAGAATGACCCGGAAGGCGAAGAGGTGGACGAATACGGTTACGAGGATTCCGAGGATTATTCCAGCGAGGATTACGAGGAAGAATACAGCGAAGATTACGATGGGGATGATATCGGTAACCTGGATATTGAGGGGGCCGCCGAGGCAATGGAGAATTGGTCCGAGGAGATGAAGGATCTGATGCAATCTATGGCCAATAAAAAAATCCGGGTAACCATCGATTTCCCCGGGAATATAGTGGAATCCAACGCGACGTCGACCGAGGGGAATTCAGCCACCTGGGAATATTCCTTAGAACAGATGCAACAGGCGCCGGAGGAGTTGAGGGCTGTCATAAAGCCATAAGATGTTTCGGGACGGATTCGAACTGACACATACTACCGTAATAACAAACGCCGGGGATAACAGCCCGGCGTTTATGTAGTAAATCTTTTAGAAACAGAAACCTATTTCTTTTTACCTTTGCCCTTCTTTTTTTCCGGTTTTACCGCGATCTTGCTCTTCCCTGCTTTACCGTGACCTTTGGCTTTTTTGACTTTGCCGTTAATCTGGTAAAATTTCTCGCCCGAGGATCTCATCTTGATTATCTCATCGGCCGAGTAACCGTAATGCTCCGATATGAATTTAAGATTCACTAAATTCACGATATCGCTATCGGAAAATCTGATTGTATTCCATTGCTTTTTGGGCTTATTCTTAAAATGGCCGTATGCTTTTCCGTACGGAGGCCCGGGATCCTTTTTCGTTGCCACATAAAATACATCGGCGGACAAACCGTAAGCCAGCGAGATATTCATCCACGATTTTCCCTTCAAACGGAGACTGATGATCGTTGCCGGTTTAACACCGGCCCTGCTCGCAAGAAAAAACACCACCGGAATTTCATCGTCGGAAATCCCCTTCTCTCTGACCACCACGATTTCCTTTTCCGGGGCTTTGTAATGATCGCCAATTGCCAGGTAGAACTCCTTGATTCCATCCTTATCCGCTGTTATCGAGATGTCCAGGTCGGCGGAGGCCCTCCCGAAAAGTCCGGTTATTATCAAAAATGACATTATTAGGTTCAATCCGTATTTCATCTTCGCTCTCCTTTCGATATCCCTCTGCTTTTTATCATTATCGGAATCTCCCCTTCTTACATAAAGGGTCGATTCCTATTTTGAGACGAAAATTTCATAATGTATTTTAGGCTTTTCAAAAAACTTATCAGAATTTATTTTTTCTCGAAAGTCACGACAACGCGGCCGTCGGCTTTGATAGGCCAAGACCTCGACACGCCGTCGGGTAGGCCGTAGACATTGACAATACCCTCGAAACCCATCTCCATTTCGGATCTGACAGGCAGGCCGCTTGCCTGGTCGACTTCGATAATCCCATTTTGCGCTCCGGCAATATCGTAAAAAATACTAACCGGCCCCATCTCGATTCCGGAGCTATCGTCGCCAGCGGCTATCTCTGATTCGACCCTGATTTCCGCTATTCCGTTGTCCCGCGATACTAAAGTATATCGGTTTAGTATGTGCATGGGAAACCCGTTGAAAAGTGACTTTTCAGAACTCCAGTCATCCCCCGCGGATACGGGCGTCGACGGGTAAAACGATGTCATTTGTAGGAGAGATTCTCTTAGAGCGTCCTCGCCGAACTGCGATCGTATCCCCGAAATCATTTGATCTTTCATGGGCGAATCCGGAAGATCGATCTCTGCGATCATCCTGTCTATAAGATCCTCGGCTCCTGATAATCGAACCACATTCCCTTTGTCATCCAAGCTTACCTCGAGTATGGATCCGACCAATGCGACATAACCTTTCATCGACGGTTCTATATATGACGGCGGATTATCGGAATCGTATTCCGATTGATTGAAACCAAAATCCTGTTTTATCCGGATCCGTTTATAGGTCATTGTGAGGTCGATAATACCATCATCCCTAACTGCGGTAATTTCGTAATTCCAGCTAATATTAAGCTCTTGGTTCAATATCTGTTCGTCGCCATCGATATTTTGTGTCACGTCCCGGGTTAGATCCATAACACATTCATAGTTATCACCTTCGGCCAAGATGAGACGAAGATCTAACGGTTCGTCGGAACGCGATTCCGCGGCGAAAAAACAAACCGCGGATAAGACGATTACTGCGGAAATTAAAGGGAATTTGTTCATAATCAATTATCTTTCTTAGAGTTTATATTCATCTATTTTAATATAGTTTCCATGGAAATATAAGTCAACTCATACGACCAAGACGAAAATCGGTATCCAGGAAATTAAAACGAGAGTGGACGCCCACATAAAACGTGGTAAAATGCCACGGCCTGTCGATTGTTCGTGTGTATTCTACACTATTTGTGATTATATTCGAGTCGTAACCTGTTTACTTTCAACAAACTTCGATTTGCAGGATTTGGCATACGCTTTGCTTTAGATTGGATATGGAAGATAAAAAAGGAGATACGATGGATTTAAAAAAAGAGATTTTTTGGGGAGCGATCTGGGGGATAGCGTTTGCTGTCTTATTCGGGCTTTTACTGGTTTCTAACTCATGGTCTATGGAAGCCCCGGGGGATGATGGCGATATCGAAGTTTCTATATCGGCCGATACAATTCGGATCGAACTTGAAAAGGACGGTGAGGTAAAGACTATAGCTGTGGATCGCGACGGATACACCAAAACGGCCTCAGGAATTTACGTGGAAAACGAGATCTTGATAGAGGATGGTAAGATCTTTATCGACGGTATCGAATTGACAGAGGATGAACTTGATCGGCTCTCTATTGACAGCGAAGAGAATGAGATCGAGACTGGTATTAAATTCGGCAGACACGATAAACGTGTTATTAAACGTAGACGTCTTGCCACGATCTACACGGATACCAACGATGACGTCGTCAAATTCGGCGATCTGATTATCGAGGAGGATGAGCGGGTCAACGGCGATGTGGTTAGTATTGGCGGCGATGTCAGCATATACGGCGAGGTCATGGGCGATGTTGTTGCTTTGTTCGGCGATGTTTTCTTAATGGAAGATTCCTATGTTGCGGGCGACGCGGTTTCGCCGCTGGGCTCGGTACATCGTGACGACGGCGCTGTTGTTGGCGGTGACGCGGTATCGGTGAGAAAATTAGATGGAAAAGAACACAAAGCCTCATTAGGTATGGGGATGCGATTCAATCGCGTTGAGGGTTTTACGATCATTCCCGGGCTGCGTTACGAAAGCAAACGCGGCGAATACCCGACTCTGGATCTCGAGGCCGCCTATCCTTTCACTTTAAAACGCTGGGAATACGATCTAGGGGTCAGCCATAAATTGGGTGAACGCTGGGGACCTAAATTTTTTGGATCAATGTATCGCTATGTGCAATCGTCGGACTACTGGCTGATCCCCTGGCAGGCGGAGAATTCCATAGCCGCGCTTTTTTTCAAAGAAGATTTTTTTGATTACTACTGGATGAGAGGTTTCACCGGCGGCGGCGGGTTATGGTATGACGATTATCTTGATCTGGATATCAGTTATACAGGCGTGAAGATAGAGACGTTGGAAAAAACCGCCGAAAAAGCTCTGTTCGGCGGCAAGAAAAAATTCCGCGAGAACTGGTCGACAATACTCCCCGACTCGGCGGCCATCCTCGGGATGGAGGGGAACCTCAAGGAGCTCGGGATTAGCGCTACCTATGATACCAGGGACGACGAAGATGACCCTGCCACCGGCATCATCGCCAATCTCTCCCTGGCGCAAACTCTCGACTCTGATTCAGCCGATTTCGATTACAGCATGGTTAACGCCGAGGTGAAATGGTATTACCCGTTATCGTCGGACCAGACATTTTTCGCCAGATTAAGGGGCGGTTACTCCGATGACGATCTGCCTTTGTTCCGACGATATTTCATAGGCGGTCTCGGTTCCCTACGAGGCTATGAATACAAGGAATTCGAGGGGAACAGGTATGTATTGTTCAACGCCGACTATATTTGGCGGTTCTTCGAAAGTGATTTTGGAGCGGGGCTCTTTTTCGATATCGGTAAGGCCGGATTCAACGAAAACGGCTTTGAATCTTCCGATTTTAAGTCCGATGTCGGATTGTCGTTTATGGTCAGCGACGTTATCCGGCTCAACCTGGCGCAGCGTCTCGATGATATCGATAAATCGCCGGTATTCTCCGTAAGAGGAAAAATACTTTTCTAAAATTATTCGGTATTGGCCAACCGTAACAGTCCCCCGTCGAAAACCGGAAACAGTTGCAATTTTCGGCGAGGGCGATTATAAATCGGATGTGAAAGATAAATTGTCGAAAAACGAGGCTGAGAAGCGTTACCCCCATCCACCTTTTATAATCTGTTTGTTACTCCTATTTACGTTAATAGTACCAGTTTCATCGAATGCCCTGGAGATCGGCTTTAAATATGTCAACTCCGGAAGCGATACTATAATTACGGAGCTTTCGATAATCGATTCCCTTTCGGAAAAGCTCATTGAATATATCGATAAAGGAGTTCCGGTCGGATTCGAGTATCGGGTAGAGCTCTGGAAGGTACGCCAGGGATGGTTCGATAAACAGATTACCATAAACGAAATTAAATTCAGGATTCGTTTCGATACATGGTCTAAAAAATATACCGTACTGGAGATAAGCCCGGACCTGGTGGTGGAGAACACGTTAACCCGCAAACGGGAGATGCTCGATCTTATACTGTCAAGTGACAGGATCTTCCTACCATTTAACGATTCTACTGGTGTTTATTATCTTGTGGGTAAGATCGTGATAAAAGTAATGACCCTCTCCAATTTCAGAGAGGTGGAATCGTGGCTTAAAGGGGAGATCTCCGGGATCGAAAAACCGAATATCAGGAAAGCGCCCGATAAGATCAGCGAGTTTCTTTTCAACACCGCGTTGAAAGTCACAGGCCTCGAGAATGTTTCCAAAGATATCAAAACGGGAATATTCGAACTGAACGACCTTCCTCTGAAACTCAATACCGAACCGGAATAAAAAACGACCTTTAACAAATTCGCGATTTCCCCTATTATCATCGTGTGGAATTCAATGACATAATATCGCGGCTCGATATCGCCCAGATCGTTTCGGGAATCATCCTCTCTATCGTAATTGCCGCCGTTTCGACCCGGTTCGGCGCGTTGTCCCGTTCCGGCGGGCTCGGCATGCTTATAGTCGGAACGATCGTTTTCGGTCTCGGCGGAATAGTATTCGCGATACCGTTAATTTTCTTTTTCGTTTCCTCGAGCCTCCTTTCGAAAATAAGCTCACCGGCCAAAAGGGTTGCGATGCTGTTGTTCGATAAAACCGGCCCCAGGGATATCTGGCAGGTCATCGCCAACGGCGGAGTGGGAACGATTTGCGTGATTATTTACTTTATTTCCGGTGAGTTTTTCTGGTACCTTCCGTATTGTGCCTCCCTATGCGCGGCGGCGGCGGATACGTGGGCTACCGAGCGGGGAACCATGTCGTCGAAAATCCCCATATCGATCGTGACCCTCAAGAAAACCGAGTCCGGGCGTTCCGGGGCGGTTACCCTCATGGGGATGATCTCAGCGGCGGCCGGGTCGGCGCTTGTCATGGCATCCGGATACTTGGCCTTCAAAGCTGTGGGTGGCTACGACACGATTCCCTTGATGATGTGGATCGCGGTATTTAACGCCGGGTTCGCCGGTTCGATACTCGACTCGATTCTCGGAGGCTCGGTTCAGGCGATGTTTCGATGTCCGTTATGCAATCGTATCACGGAACGACGGGAGCATTGCGGCGATACGACCATGCCGATAAGTGGATTTTTGTTCGTCAATAACGACGTTGTCAATTTTGTAAGCGTTCTGTTCGCCGCCGGGGCAACAGCGTTGATTATTTTGATATAAAACCTGACGTTTTTAGTAGGCGGTAGCTTGCAGCTGACAATGCCGCTTATTTTTCGCTTGCCATTTTGCTTCTTAGCGCGTAAAATATATCAGGCTGTTCGTTATCCGGTGGAATGCGGATGTGATTATGAGTAATATAAGAACATTATACACGCACAAACGAGGCCTCATGGCTGCGGGTGGGATGGAGGTAGGGTCTATGCGAATCATCACAGTATCATTACTGTTTTACCTGATAACGTCGGTTTCCTTCGCCCAACCGGTCATCACCCCCACTAATTTCTTAAATACCGCTGAACCACCACGCATGTGTCAGGATTATATCGATCGGGAGTTCGGTATGGGGACCCTTTTCATGGCTCAACCGTCGGGCGGGGTATCGGTAAAGGTCGATTTAGGATATACTACTCGCCTTCTTTATGTTTTCTGCGAAAAGGCTTTTAACCGCCTGACTATATTCACCATGAATGAGGAGGCGGGGATGAGAAATCCCGTCGGCCCCATCAGAGCTTACGGGCTCGAATTGGCGCCGGCCCATTTCAGAATATCAGGTCGACCCGGTTCATTCACTCTACCATACCAGGGACAGGCCGAAAAAGAACATTTTTCACAACCGGTCGATATTGCCATTTCTTCGGCCGGCAGGTATTATGACCCGGAAATCGATTTTATTTACGTGGTCGACCAGGGAAACATGAGGATTGTCAAGCTTCGCTACGATGTTTCGCTCGATTCCCTCATCTGGGTCGATTCGTTCGGCTCGGAAGTGTTGGAGATGCCCACCGCTATCGATTACGCTGACTACGGCGATAGCGATCCTGAAAACGACGATATCCTTGTTACCGACGGTATGCGTGCGAAAATATTCCGGTTCTCCCGTCACGGGCACTACGAGTTTTCCTATGGAGGTTGGCATTCGACATTCGGGGGGATATGGTATCCGACCGGGATCGCGGTTTCGGCTTCGGACTCTCTTTCAAATGTAATTTACATAACCGATTCATACGCTCACCGGGTAATGCGCCTTATCTCTATCCCGGACGGCCCCATTTATCCCGATATATGGCATGTATTCCCGTTGGATACGAACAGATATGTAAAAGGAGTCGATACCGACAAAGATGGCAACGTTTATGTGATCGATAATTTTACCCATGAAATAGTGGTTTTCACTCCGGATCTGGCCACGATTATAGCCACCTATGGCGGGAAGGGTCACGACCCCGGATTTTTCTTTTATCCTAATGATATCTATCTGGATAATAATGAAATAATAGTGTGCGAAAAATGGGGATCGCGATCGGGTATTCAGTCTGTTAACCTGAATACTGTTAAATCGGCTCCCTCGGAGCCCGAGATTCCATCCAGCTTTTTCCTATATCAGAATTATCCCAATCCTTTTAATTCCACGACAGTTATAGAATTTGACGTTCCTAAAAACGCTCTGACCCTTTTGGAAGTTTATAATTTCCTCGGTCAAAGGGTCGCGGTTTTACTGGATGAGACTCTGGAAGCGGGGCCGCATAAAGTTATATGGGACGGTCGGAACAGTACCGAGCAGAAAGTCTCGAGCGGAGTATATATTTACCGGATAATTTCGGGCGAAATGCAGTCATCCAGAAAATTAGTCCTGCTTAAATAGCCCGAAAACCAATAGAACATACCATCTTAGACACGATTACGGGTCGTCGCACTAAGTTGCAGCAAAACGAGGTAGCCCAATAGCAATTTAAATAAATTTATTCTATTGTAAAGAATTCTCGATTGACATTCGGGGGATTGTTTATTATTCTAATTCGTTAATAAGGACTATGGAGGATTAATTTGGAGAATTTCCCGGAATGCTTAAAATGTTCTAAAGGAGTGATGGTTCCGCTCTCCGATTATGGACGCGAGGGTTCGGAGATCAGGTTTAAAGCCTGGGTTTGTATCAATCCCGATTGCGGTTACAACATCAGGATCGACAACGGCGAAGTTTCAATCGGAAAGACCATTAAGCACTCCGATAAGTAGCCGTGAGCCTTAAAGAAATCTTTACAAAGAATATAGGCTGGAAGATCGGCGGTTTAGTTCTGGCACTGGCTTTGTGGTTCCACTTGGCCACGGAAAAGAGCCATGAACAGGAATTTACGGTGGAAATCGAGGTTTCCGGTCTTTCCGATAATCTGCATATCGAGAAATTCGTTCCCCCTGCCGCCGCGGTTACTGTCACCGGCACCGGAAAACAGCTCTGGAAGTTATCGGTTTCAGAAGAAATGAAACTGAAAGTCGACCTATCCGCCATCAAAAATCCGGGGATTTTAAAGCACCAGTTTCAAATCGACGATCTCTATCCGTTCGACCCGTCGCAATACCAAAAAACCGAGATCCTCGGTAACGGTATTTTCGATATTCACGTCGTAGAAAAATAGCTCATAATGATCGTTTTAGGCGTCGAAACCTCCTGCGACGAAACCTCGGTCGGAATTGTCGACGACGGGGATAGGATCTTATCCAATGTCATCCTCTCACAGGAGATTCATAAGGATTACGGCGGCGTGGTACCTGAGATCGCGTCGCGGATTCATATCACCGAACTGGTCGGTATCACCGAGAAGGCGTTGGAGAGGGCAAATCTCAAATTAGATCGAATCGACGGTCTCGCTGTCACCCACGGTCCCGGGTTGGTGGGATGTCTTCTTGTGGGACTGTCATTCGTAAAATCGGTACACCTATCGCGTAAGATACCGTTTATCGGTGTCAATCATCTCGAGGGCCACATATTTGCCGGTAAGCTGGACCATTCCGAATTGGAAACGCCTCATATCGCGCTGGTGGCGTCCGGGGGACACGCTAATCTCTATCTGGTCGAGGAATGGGGGAAATACCGACTCTTAGGCGAAACCCGTGACGATGCTCCGGGCGAGGCGTTCGATAAGGTGGCCAAATTACTTGGCTTAGGATATCCCGGCGGTCCGGAGATCGAGGAGAAGGCCAAAGCCGGCGATCCCGCTTTCGTCCGTTTTCCGAGGGCGAAAATGGGAGCCGAAAGCCTGGAGTTTTCCTTTTCGGGAGTGAAAACGGCCGTCTCGGTTTATCTTCGGGATAAATCCGAGGGATTTATCAAAAAGAACCTTCCCCACCTGGCCGCCTCTTTTCAAGAATCGGTGGTCGAGATACTAGCTATTAAAGCGTTAAACGCCGCAAAAAAATACGGTCTGAAACAGGTGTCGGTAACCGGCGGAGTTGCCCGCAACATGAGGATGCGCCAGATTTTCGAATTACGTAAGCCGAAAGGGACGGAAATATTCTTTCCAAGCCCCGAACTCTGCACGGATAACGGCGCGATGATCGCCGCATGCGGACAGTTTCATCTTAAAAAAGGGATCGAAAGCGATCTCGCTCTTAACGCCATCCCCTATTTGGAATTGTAATTTTGTAGCCATTAGTCATATAATTCCCCCATGTCGAGATTCTTCAAACTAACTCCCGCCAACCGTATCGTTTTATGGTTTATCGCTACTATAGCGATCGGAACTATTCTCCTCGCTCTGCCCATCAGCGCTGAGAGCGGACGGGTGAGTTTTATCGACGCTTTCTTCACGGCGACGTCGGCGGTATGCGTAACCGGCCTGACCGTGGTGGATACCGCGACGACATTTTCCACCGTTGGCGAAATTATTATCATGATCCTGATCCAGCTTGGCGGTCTCGGAGTCATGATATTCTCCACCATGTTCTTTTTGGCGTTGGGCGAGCGGTTATCCACAAGCCATCGTATGACCATAAAAGAGGTTTTCTCAGGCGACGGTCGGACGCGAATCAGATCTATAATCAAAGCGACACTGATATTAACCGTCGTTGTGGAAGCAATCGGTACAATATGGCTGTTTATCCCCTTTTATTCTAAAATGGGTTTCTTCAAAGCTTTCTACTACGCCCTTTTCCATTCTATTTCCGGTTTCTGCAACGCGGGATTTACAATCCTTGAAAATGGCATGTCGGAATATCAAAATAGTGTAGCGATGCTACTGGGCTTGTCATTCTTGATTATAATCGGGGGGATAGGTTTCTCGGTGATAAGCGAGATCGCTCATAGATTCCAAAATATCAACAAGAGAATCCAATTCACGTTGCATACGAAACTGGTATTGAGCATGTCCGCTATATTGCTTCTTACGGGGACTACCTGTTTCTACTTTTTCGAGAAAAACGCGGCATTCGTCGATTACCCGTCGCACATGAAATGGATTCACAGCTTCTTTCAATCGGTTACCACTCGTACGGCCGGTTTCGATCCGGTAAGCCAGGTGAAGTTCACAAATATAAGTATTCTGATTTCGATATTATTGATGATCGTAGGAGCGTCCCCCGGTTCAACGGGAGGCGGTATCAAGACGACCAGTTTCGCGATTATTCTGGCAACCGTTTATTCCCGTATCAGGGGAAGATCGGGGGTTAATATTTTCAAACGTACGGTCAGCTCGCAAAGTGTGATAAAGGCGATCTCGATTTTCATTCTCGTGGTCTTTATTATATTTGCGACCACGATTCTGCTGATGCTTGTCGAATATAAATTTGTTCCCCACGCCATCAGCAAAGAATCGGCGCTGGATTATTTTTTCGAAACCGTTTCGGCGTTCGGTACGGTCGGGCTGACCCTGGGATTGACTCCCTCTCTGAGCGGTGCGGGCAAATTGGTGCTGATAATAGCCATGTTCACCGGACGGGTCGGGCTTTTGACCCTTGCGTACCTTGTTTCTCGTCCTGAGGGAAGCGATAGAATTGTTTATTCCGAAGAAAGCGTAATGATAGGATGAGGTGTTATGATGAAACAGTTTCTAATAATAGGATTGGGCAATTTCGGCATGGGCGTGGCGCGGACTCTTTACGAGGACGGCAACGACATCACCGCGGTAGATAAGGACAAGGCCAGGATACAAGCTATTCAACGATCGTCGAACCAAGCCATCCACGGCGACGCTACCGACCGCAAGATGCTAGAGCAGTTGGCGGTGGATAAATTCGATGGCGCAATTATCTCTACCGGCGAGGATCAGCATGCCGCTATTTTGATTACACTATATCTGAAAGAGTTGGGATGCCAGAGGATTATCTCCAAGGCCGAAAACCCGGATCATGGGAAAATCCTTTTAGCGGTGGGGGCATATAAAGTCATCTATCCGGAGGACGAGATGGCCAAAAAACTGGCGCATTCGCTTTCCAACCCCAATTTTCTCGACTATATCCCGCTCGGGGCCGAATACACCGTGGCGGAGATCGCCCCGCCCAAACGATTCTACGGAAAAACCCTGGCCGAGCTTCGCTTGCGGCAGGAATATGATACTGAACTTATCGCCGTCAAGGATGTCATTTCCGGAATACCGAAATTCATACCGTCGCCCGACTACGTTTTCAAGGATTCCGATATCATGGTTTGTATCGGACGGCTCGAGGATCTGGAGAAGATCCGGGAAAGTTGATAATTCCTTTATCGTTGACATGGTCATATTGCCCTGTATATTGCCCGCGAGGATTACTAGGGAAAGAAAATGTTTAAGACGATCTCGAATTATTTAAAATTGATGAAGCCGAGTATCATGATTCTGGTACTGGTCACCGGGGTAACATCGCTGGTATTGCAGGGTGATCTGCTTGCAGATCCACTGAGATTTATCCTGGTTTTGATCGGTCTTTTGCTCACCGGCGGTTCGGCCAACGCGTTTAACATGTATTTCGAGCGGGAGATCGATTCGAAGATGGTCCGGACGAGTAAGAAACGGCCGTTACCGCTCGGGTTGATCAAGCCCGGTAACGCATTGGCTTTCGCGATTGTGGTTGGTTTGATTGCTATCGGAGTTTTCGCTCGCTATTTCAATATTCTAAGCGCGGCGCTGGCGTTTGGGACTATTGTATATTACGCTTTCTTTTATACTCTGTTTTTGAAACCTCGGACCAAATATAATATCGTCATAGGGGGCGCGGCCGGATCGATGGCGCCGGTGATCGCCTGGGCGGCGGCCACCGGCACGGTCACAATTACACCGCTGATATTATTTATGATCATCTTCCTCTGGACACCTCCTCATTTCTGGTCGCTGGCGTTATATATAAAGGAGGATTACGAGACTGTCGGTTATCCCATGATGCCAGTTGTTGTAGGAGATAGCCGGACCAAACGGATAATCCTGTTATATACTATGATAGTTGTTTTATTCAGTTTCCTGCTTCATTATTCGGGGGCGGGGGTTGTCTATGGTTTTATCGCTATCACCGCTGGTGCCATTTTCGTTTACAAGGCTGCGACATTATATCGCTCGGAATCGACTGTTCCAGCAAAAAAGCTTTTCGGATATTCCATCATCTACCTGTTCGTCCTGTTCGCGGGTATTATGGTGGATGTGGTGGTGAGGTAGTCATATCCATTGCAAGCTGTGGGGCGAGGAAGCCAATTGTCGGGAGCGCGGGGCTCCCGACCTACCGCTAACATATCCTCGTTAGCCGCTCACCTACCGGAATATCGACTTTGCACCAGCCGCCGATCCCGGTCTGCATGCCTTCATTTAAACGGTATAAAATCGTCCGGTCAAGAGAATAGTTTACGGGAAATCGATTATGAAATCAAGCCGTATGCGGATTGGATTTGTCCGGATCGATATCGAGATCTTTTATGGCCTTTTTTGCGATCTCCGGTTTTATAGATCCCTCTTGCGCAAGACCATGGAGAGCGCCCAGGGCGATAAACCGATAATCGACCTCGAAGAAATCGCGCAGAGCCGCTCGACTGTCGCTTCGCCCGAAACCATCGGTACCGAGAGTAGTCAACCGTCCCGGAATCCATTTGGCTATAGAAGCGGGAAGGGTTTTCACGTAATCCGACGCCGCCACGAAAACGCCGCTTTCGCCTTCCAGGGCTTTCCCTATATACGGTAGTTTATTCTCGCCGTTAAGCATATTTTCACGCTCTGTCATCATAGCGTCGCGGTAAAGCTCTTTGTAGCTGGTCACGCTCCAGACATCGGAGGCTATTGCGTATTTTTCACGAAGCAATTCCTGAGCCTTGACTGCTTCGTTTAAGATAGCGCCGCTTCCGAATAGATGGGCTTTGGCTTTGTTTTTAATATCGGATGATCTGAATTTATAAATGCCTTTCAGGATTCCCTCCTCGACACCCTCGGGCATCGGCGGCATATTGTAAAACTCATTCATCACGGTGATATAATAGAATATATCCTCGTGATTTTGATACATCCTGCGAATACCGTCACGGATGATTATCGCAAGTTCGTAGGCAAACGCGGGATCGTAAGCGACCAGGTTCGGATAGGGATAGGCCAGGAGATGACTGTTGCCGTCCTGATGTTGAAGTCCCTCGCCCGCTAACGTGGTCCGCCCGGAGGTCGCTCCTATTAAAAATCCTTTCGTTCGCATATCGCCGGCCGCCCAGATAAGATCGCCGATCCTTTGAAGGCCGAACATAGAATAGAAGATAAAAAACGGTATCATGTTGAGTCTGTGGGTGGCGTACGATGTTCCCGCGGCGATGAACGAGCTCATAGCTCCCGCCTCGGTTATCCCCTCCTCGAGAATGGCGCCGTCACGAGCCTCTTTGTAATACATTAAATTTTCTTTATCAACCGGTTCGTAATTTTGCCCGGCATGCGAATAAATCCCGACCTGTCTGAATAGCGATTCCATCCCGAACGTACGGGCTTCGTCGGGGACAATAGGCACGATATGTTTGCCGATATTTTTATCAGCTAATAGTTTCGATAAGATTCGCACTAAAACCATGGTGGTGGCAACATCGAGTTTGCCCGACCCCTCTAATAACTCATCGAATATTTTCTCGTCGGGCAATTTGACTGGAGTCTGACTGATTCTACGTTTAGGTGTATATCCGCCCAATTCCGCGCGCCTTTGTTGAAGATATTTCATTTCCTCGCTATCATCGGGCGGTTTATAAAAAGGAGTGTCTGATATTTGCTCGTCGGTTAACGGAATATCGAATCGTGAACGGAACTCCCGCATCTCCTGCTCGTTTAGCTTCTTCTGCTGGTGTGTGATATTTTTCCCCTCGCCCGCCTCGCCAAGACCGTACCCCTTGATCGTCTGAGCGAGGATCACCGTGGGTGAATCTTTATACTCTACCGCGGTCTTATAAGCGGCATAAACTTTCTCGGGATCGTGACCACCGCGTACCATCTTGCGGATTCGCTCGTCGGAATAATCTTTAACCATCTCCAATAACTCGGGATATTTACCGAAAAAATCCTGACGGATATAAGCGCCGTCGGAAACGATATATTTCTGCATCTGGCCGTCGACAAGCTCCTCCATCCGCTTCTTTAGGATACCGTTATGATCTTTGGCTAAAAGCGGATCCCAATCCGATCCCCAGATGACCTTAATAACATTCCATCCCCCCCCGCTGAACGCAGCTTCCAATTCCTGGATAATTTTGCCGTTACCACGCACGGGACCGTCAAGTCTTTGCAGGTTGCAGTTTATTACGAAAATAAGATTATCGAGTTTTTCTCTTGAAGCTAACGTTATCGCCCCGAGCGATTCCGGCTCATCGGTTTCGCCGTCGCCGAGGAACGCCCAGATTTTTTGTTCCGATGGTTTTTTCAAACCACGACCCTCGAGATAGCGGTTGAAACGTGCCTGGTAAATAGCTGTTATAGATGTCAGCCCCATGGAGACAGTGGGGTACTCCCAGAAATCGGGCATCAGCCAGGGATGGGGATATGACGATAGCCCGCCCTCCGGTTTGAGTTCCCGTCGGAAATTCTCAAGATCTCGTTCCGATAGCCGTCTCTCTAAAAACGCCCTGGCGTAGATCCCCGGCGAGGCGTGTCCCTGGAAATAAATGATATCGCCGTCCTGGTTCTCGTTTCCGGCTTTGAAGAAGTGATTAAACCCCACCTCCAAAAGCGTGGCGGCTGACGCGTAGGTTGAGATATGCCCCCCGATACCCTGCTCCTCACGATTTGCGCGCACCACCATAACCATCGCGTTCCAGCGAATTATACTTTTTATCCTGCGTTCGATCTCCCTGTTGCCGGGGAATGGCGGCTGTCTTTTCACCGGGATGGTATTGATATAGGGAGTGTTGGCCGGGCATTGAGTATCGACACCCAACCTTTTCGCGTACATCTGAAGATCCCGAACGATTTCCGCGGTACGTTTCGCGCCGTCATTGTTATAGACATATTCTAAAGATTCAAGCCACTCGCTCTTCTCGATATCTAAATCGGCGTCTTTTTTTTTATTATTTTCTTTCATCATTAATAAACCTCACTATCGAAACGACTTAAAGACAATGCTTGTTCCCGATCATATTATAGTTCACGATTGTATTCAATAATGTTCTTTCGCGGATTTACAGAATTAATCTCGGTTTTTATGAGAATTATAACCAATCCAATTAATATTGCTGGTTTTTTCGCATTTTTAGATTATCATTAGCGTTCAATGATTGAGCAGTATTTCGGTGAATTTGCGGGATTGGCAACCGCGCTATGCTGGGCGGTCACGTCGATCTTTTTTACCGTAAGCGGCACACGTATCGGATCGGTAAATGTCAATCGGTTACGGTTGCTTCTCGCCGTCGTTTTTCTCTCTCTGACAAACTATCTTTTGATCGGAGAGTTTTTACCGATTCATACCGCTTACGAGCGATGGTTCTGGCTTGGTTTTTCGGGGATCATCGGGTTTGTCATCGGCGACGCTATGTTATTCGAGGCTTTTGTGGTTGTTGGCACTCGGATCTCGATGCTTCTCATGTCGCTCGTGCCGATAATGAGCGGTCTTTTCGCCTGGATTTTTCTCGGAGAGGTTCTGGATATACTTGAAATCTCGGCTATAACTCTCACTGTCGCCGGAATAACCTGGGTGGTAGCCGATAAAAATCGCGATAAAAATTGGATTAAAGGTAAAAAACTCATCTGGGGTATCGCACTCGGTATCGGCGGCGCGTTGGGACAGACCTTCGGGTTGATTTTATCGAAAAAAGGATTGGAAGGCGGCTACCCGGCTTTATCGGGGAATCTTATCAGGGTAATAGTGGCTGTGATAATAATCTGGCTGATTACTATTATAAGAGGAAAAGCGGGTCAGACTATCAAAAGTCTAAAAGATAAAATCGCTTTAAAGACACTCTTCGCAGGTTCTTTTTTCGGGCCATTCCTTGGGGTATGGCTGTCGCTGGTGGCGATCAAGTACGCCCGTATAGGGATTGCGTCGACACTAATGGCCACCACGCCGATCATTTTGATACCGTTAGCTCATTGGATTTTCAAAGACAGGGTCACGACAGGCTCAATAATAGGGACGATAATAGCGATCGCCGGTGTCGCTTTGTTGATATTAAGCGCGAATTAACAAGCTGTCATTGCGAGTTCTCCGCTACAAGCGGAGGACGAAGCAATCTTTACATTTCAATTATGTAAGATATATTTCCGGATTTCTCGGTTTACATTATAGCGAATATAGATTGCTTCGCCGTCCCGCCCCGCCCGAAGGGCAGGAGCGGGACAACTCGCAATGACAGCACATATTTATTTTAACAACACCATCTTCACGTTCTCAGATCGTTCCCCCGTTTTCATTTTGGCGAAATAGACTCCGGAAGGGAAATCGGAGGCATCCCAGATGACACTATGCTCACCGGTATCCTGCATGCCTTCGTAAATCGTAGCCACCCGCTGGCCAAGGAGATTGCAGACCGAGATGGTGACTTCGTTACCATCCATGAGATAGTAACTTATTACTATAGACGCGTTGAATGGATTAGGGAAACATTCAATAGAGCGAAATGATCGATGATCCAACGCACCGTTGGGAGAATCAATTCGGTATGAAATATCGGGAGTGGTTAAGGGTATCATGTCCGCCGGAACCAACGTATTGCCGTTGATTTGCCCGGCAATATCCTTAGCCGTCTCGTCATCAGAATCGTCATCATTGGTGATGAGGTTGTAGCAAAAGGTAAGCGCCTGGGAAGCGGTAGCGCCGTCATCGCTGACAACAATCTGCTGGTGTAATCTCGAAGAGACGATATTTAAAAGCACCGCCGTCAATTGCCTGGTCGCTTTGGCACGCATTGGCGCGGCCGCATATAGAGACATTAGATAGTATGCCGCCTC
>JAZGHS010000154.1:0-29678 GCA_036481315.1 Candidatus Zixiibacteriota bacterium
CGTTGCCGAATGATTTCGACATCTTTGTTTCGCCGGAAAGCCAGAATCCGTGCGCGAAAATTGTTTTCGGTTGTTCCACTCCCATCGCTTTGAGCATACAGGGCCAGTAGACAGCGTGAGTGGTCAGGATATCCTTGCCGATCAGATGCACAGCCGGCCACCATTTCTTAAATTTCGTATCGTCCTCGTGATAGCCGATCGCCGAGATATAGTTGATCAAAGCGTCAAACCAGACGTAGCATACGAAATCGGTATCGAATGGAAGCTCGATACCCCATGTCAGCCGGGATTTCGGCCTGGAGATACAGAGATCTCCCAGCGGCTGTTTTAGAAATCCCAAAACCTCGTTGCGCCTGAAATCTGGCTGAATGAACCCGGGGTTATCGTGAATATACCCGATCAGCCAATCCCGGTATTTGGACATTTTGAAAAAATAGTTCTTCTCGGTTATTTTAGAGACCGGGCGATTACAATCGGGGCAGTTGCCGTCGACAATATCCTTCTCCGTCCAAAACCGTTCCTCGTGCACACAGTACCATCCCTCGTACTCGTCGGAATAGATCTCGCCTTTATCGTAAATCTCCTGTAGGATTTTCTGAACGACTGTTTTATGTCTCTGATCAGTTGTCCTGATAAAATCATCGTTTGAGATCTCGAGATTAACCCAGGCTTTTTTAAATTTATCCACCATCTGGTCGCAGTAAGCCAACGGATCGAGGTTATTTTTTTTGGCGGCGGCCTCGACCTTTTGCCCGTGCTCGTCGGAACCGGTTAAAAAATAGGTCTCCCCACCGAACAGGCGATGGTATCCGGCGAGAACGTCGGCCAGAATGGTCGTATATGCCGAGCCTATATGCGGTTCGCCGTTAACATAATATATGGGTGTGGTGACAAAATAATTATCCATATCTTCCTCGCGTCTAACTCCTCAAATGATTTTAGTAAAATAAAACAATATGGTCAAGCGCTTAGCATCAAAAGCGTCGGCCTGAATAGGTGGGTGAATTCGTATAAATCATTCATAATATATATATCGTAATTGGACATTACCCTTCCAACTCTTCCATTCCACGGGTTCTTTCGGCTCTTCTATCGGACGGGGAATCCTGAATAGTGAATTTGCCCCTGCCTATGGCCCGTTTTACCTCTCCGATACTCATCTTAATCTCGCCGGCGTCGTCCAGCAGGATGGAGATCTCCTCTCTGAAAATATCGACTTTTGTAATTCTCCCCTTGCCGTGACGTGTGGCGCATCGAGATCCCTTGGCAGGGTATTCAGGCATAACCTCTTCGTAAAAATCCATCTCGTATTTCAAACAGCACAGCAGGCGCCCACAATTGCCGGAGAGCTTTTGGGGGTTTAATGCCAAATTCTGCCGTCGGGCCATCTGTGTTGTGATGGTGGAGAAATCGCTGAGCCAGGTAGAGCAACATTGTCTTTTCCCGCAGATGCCGTAGCCGTCGCGACGTTTTGCCTCGTCCCTTACGCCTATCTGCCTCAGTTCTATCCGGGTTCTGAAGGTGGCGGCAAGATCTTTCACAAGCTCTCTGAAATCGACTCTTTTTTCGGCTGTAAAAAAGAAAGTGATCTTATTGCAATCGAACTGGTATTCGACATCGACTAGCTTCATCTTCAGCCTGTGTTTTTCGATAAATTTCAGGCATTCGTAAAAGGTTTCTTCCTCTTTATTGCGGTTGAAGATTAATCGATCGTAATCGGATTCTATCCCCAACCTCAAAACCCTCGATATTTCGTCTTCGGGAGCAAACTCGTTTTCGGAGGCTTTACGTTCCACTTTTCCATAATCCTCTCCCCGCTCGGCGTCAACCACAAGATAAGTCCCTGTATTTATCTCGAGGCTGTTTTTATCAACATAAAAACCTCGTCGATTTCCCTTGAAAGCGACAACATATACGTTCATATTAGAATCTCCGATTTATCCAAAAAACCCTCGAGGCTTTAAGATCGTTTCTATGGCAGAGTAAAATTCTGCCCGGCCGGATTGACCATCGCTTTCGCGCAAGAGATGTAAAAAAACGGCATGGCTGTTCCGACCGCCACGTTGTTTATCAAACAGGCCTTCTTTGTCTCGGCGCAACATTCCTTCCAGAGATCAAGCGCTTCCGGTTCGGGGCGCCCCATTTTCGTCAATTCCCCTTTAATATCGACATTAAGCAGATATTTATCAAGGCCATTTTGCCCGATCATATAAAGATCGTGTATCAACGATTCCATTATCTCGAAATCGAGCCTGATTTCCTCGTAAGACGGACGTTTTATCGAATATACCCTGTTGACATTATCTATCAGCCTATTGATCTCTTTTCCCTCACAAAGAACTGAGAAAAACTCCACAATTCTTTCGCGACGTTCGACAATATCGCTATAGTATAAATATACAGCCTCGCCCGGCGACCCACCCGATATCCCGGCGAGAAAAGACGCTTCTTTATCATTGATCTCCAGCCTATCAACCAGATACGGTTTAAGTTCGTCGGTTGACGCCGGCGGGATTTTAACAATATGAGTCCGCGAGAGGAGGGTGGGTAACAGCAGATCGGGCCGCGATGTTGTCAGGATCAGGTGTGTGTTTTCAGGCGGTTCCTCTACCGTTTTCAAAAAGAGATCGGCGGCCCCGAACGCCATTTTGTCAATATCGAGGATAACCACGACGCGTCGTCCCCCCTTGAGCGGTTTTTTCGAAAGCGCCCGTCTGAGATCGCGCACCGTTTCGGCGGGGATATTTTCCTTCTTACCGAATTCCACGATGGTATACGGATCCTCGGTTTTCACCTCTCTGAATCTCTCGACCTCGTCCCTGGTATCCTCGGAGAAGCGAGCCGCGGATGAAACCGGATCGGAAAACGGGAAGACAATCACTTTCTTCGATTCCGGCCTGATATTGGGGAAAGGAAATAACAAAAGAAAATCGGGATGGATTAATTTACCGATATCCTTGCATGAACGGCATTCCCCGCATCCGGATCTATCGTTTTCGCATAACAGGGCCGTAGCCGTTTTCATGGCCACGGAAAATTTACCTACGCCGCGCCGTCCAGTTAAAAGAATCGATTGACTTAAGCTGCCGTCACGAGACGCCTCGGTAAGCCGCCCTATCGTCTTATTCAAATGATTCATAAATCAGCGCAGCCATTCCGCCGGATTTAATTGCTGCTTTCCCCTGCGCAACTCGAAGTGCAATCGTGAACCTTCCAGGGTCCCAGAATCGCCCACCAGGGCGATAGTTTGCCCCGCCTTGACTTCATCGTCTACATCTACTATCACCGATCCGAGATTGGCGTATAACGTATAATAACTGTTTCCGTGATCCACAATGATAAACTGCCCATAACCTCTCAACCAGCTAACGTAGATAACCCGTCCAGCCGCGGCCACGCTGACTTTCGATCCATACGGAGCTTTTATATCAATTCCGGGATTGGAAAGTTTGATACCTCGCTTATCTTTTTTCGTTCCGAACGCTCTGACTATAGACCCGTAAACCGGCCAGATGAGATCACCCTGCTTCTTTTCCAGACCCATGAAATTTATCTTTTCGATATTCTCATTTTTGCCAATTTCGATATCCTCGAATATTCCTGTTATATCTTTCGTATCTTCCTCGAGCTTATCCATAGCGTTCGATACCACCGTCTTATCTTTGCGGAGTTTATCGAGGAGCTTTTTTCTGGTATCGAGAGTCGTTTTCCCGCGGGTGAGTTCATCCTCGTAATCGCGCCTTAAAATATCCAAACGTTTTTTGTCATCTTTCAAGCGTTTGATGCTCTCGGAAATACTCCTGGTGAGCTCCTGATACGACTCGGCCAGGTGACGATCGTAATTTAAGATCGCCTTCATATTCTTCAACGCCGTAAGAATCTCGGTGGGGTTTCGGGAAAGCAAAACCGTTGTCCAGCCCGGACGATTTCCGGTCTTGTAAACGTATTTCAACCTGCCATAAAGGGCTCGTTTTTTTTCATCGGCAAGTGTATTAGCGTCGCTAAGCTCCATCTGGCGGTTATCTATCGCTCTTTTTAATTTCCTGATCGCCCTGTCGATTTTCAATAACAATTGGCCTGAGAGAGCAGTCTGCTCCTCGAGGCGTCTAAGACGCGATAATTGACTCTGCTCCTTTTCGCCGAGCTTATCATATTCCGATCTTTTCTGACGAAGCTCGTCTTTGACATTTTGAAGTCGGTCGGTATCGATGGGATCATCCGCAATCGCCGCCGCCGGTATAACGATTGAGATTATGATCGAGAGTATAACATTTTTCATATTTTCAAATGCTTCTTTGTGGCTACCAGGGCGCCCAACATCCCTAAAAGCAGGCCAGTCAGTATAAAAGCGACTACATCATAAATTCGCGGAAAAGAGGCCGTCACAATATGCTCTGAAACGATCTTTGTAAGATACCAGAGTAGCAACGACGCCATCGCCCCTCCGGATAATCCTATTATCCCTCCCAGCGAGACGAAGGGGGTAAGTATATAACTCCGGGTCGCTCCCACAAGCTGCATAATCTCGACAGCTTTTCGCCGATCCGAAATAGCCACCCTGACAGTATTCGCCACGATAAATATCGCCGAGAAAGCCACCAGGATTCCGATAATCAGGCCGATTATCCTAATTGCCTCCAGTATATTTCGCAATCGATTGAGCATCTCCCCCGCGAAAACGACATCCTCGACTTCCGGCAATTCCCCGATCTCGACAACCACAGCTTCGGCAGCGGTCGGGTCATGGAGAGATTCAGCCACACTCAGCACAAAAGACGGCGGCAGGGGATTTTCATCGAGGCCGCTAACCATTTCCAGACCGAATATCTCACGCATCTTGAATAGAGCGTCCTGCCGGGATAGATATTGAACGTCGGTTATACCCTCGATATCGGCGAGATAGATCTTAAGCTCGTCGATTCTGGTCCGCGAAAGTTCTTCTTTTAAGAAAACATCCATGGTCAATTCGGTTTTTAGATCGAGTTCCGCTTTTGAGAGGTTTTCCGAGATTATCCAGAGCGCCCCGGGAAGAGTC
Organism: Candidatus Zixiibacteriota bacterium; assembly: GCA_036481315.1. Taxonomy (GTDB): domain Bacteria; phylum Zixibacteria; class MSB-5A5; order UBA10806; family UBA10806; genus JAZGHS01. The sequence goes on from JAZGHS010000154.1 coordinate 5,036, forward strand.
ATTGCAAGTATTACTGTCAAGAGGGTGCCGAAAGTGGAGAGAATCTCGTAACGAACCGCGCGGAATATCTCGATCACCATTCTAACCGGCGTTCTCATACGATCTCCTCACGCAAACCGCCGTTTTCAAGATGCAGGATCCTGCGGCCGTATTTCCGGGCCATGGCCACTTCGTGGGTGGCTATTAGTATTGACGATCCGCCGATGTTGATCTTTTTAAATAATTCAAAAAGCTCGAGCGAGTTTTTATCATCGAGATTACCGGTCGGTTCGTCGGCTAAAATAACCAGCGGCTCTGTCACAACCGCCCGGGCCAGGGCAACGCGTTGGGCTTCCCCTCCCGATAGCTGATGGGGGTAAAGGTCTTTTTTACGAAGGATCCCCACAAGCCTCAGGATATCCTGGGTCTTTTTCCTGATCTCCCTCCGAGGTTTCCCGATTACCTCCAGAGCGAGTGCGACATTTTCAGCGGCGGTGCGATCCGGTATAAGGCGAAAATCCTGGAAGACAATTCCCACGTGACGTCTGAGCATGGGGATCTTTTTTTTGGACAGGTTGTTCAGATCGAACGGTCCCAGCTTGATTCTTCCCGACGACGGTTTTTCCTCTAAGTACAACATGCGGATCAGGGTCGATTTACCCGCCCCCGATGGTCCTGTGAGAAACACCATTTCCCCTTTTTCGATATAAAAGGTGATGCCCCCAAGCACCGGGTGAATCGAACCGTAGTCCTTGTGAAGATTGTCGATACGCAGCATGGCTTTGAAATTACGTGATTGTATGTTCGGGGTCAAGTTTTGATTGTGCTCAATGCGAGATCGGGTTAAAAACTCCCGTCGCTAACGCTCTTTAAGGTTTGACTTAAGACCGTCAAAGTGTAATCTTGTGCGGGCATGAAAAATAAAAGAAAGACGAATTCGGGAATTTTGAAAGGCAAGAGACTCGGGGTGTTAGGTTTTGGCTCTCAAGGCCGAGCCCAGGCTCTGAACCTTCGGGATTCGGGGATACCCCCCCTTATCGGTTTACCGTCGAAAAGTAAATCGAGAAAAAAGGCAAAAGATGAGGGTTTTATAGCCACGACAGCCAAAAAAACGGTTCAATCATCGGATATTATAACGGTTTTAATTCCCGATCATAAACACAAGGAGCTTTTCGACAGCCTGTCAGGTATCGATCTTTCCGGCAAGACATTTATTTTCGCTCATGGTCTTTCGGTGGCCTTCGGGCTTGCGAAGATTCCTTCCGATTGCGATATAATCATGGTGGCGCCCCATGGGCCGGGTATACGCTTGCGTGAGCAATATATCGCCGCCAAGTCGTTTACCGCTTTTGTGGCCATTCATCAGGATTATTCAGGAAGGGCAGGGAAAAAGGCAGTAGAATACGCCGGGGCTATCGGATGCGACAAATCTAATCTTTTCGAATCGACGTTCAGGGAAGAAGCCGTGGGTGATATTTTTGGGGAACAGGCTGTACTCTGCGGCGGGCTTGTGGGGTTACTGGAAACGGGGTTCGAAACCCTTGTAGACAAGGGGTTTTCTCCTCAATCGGCGTATCTTGAATGTGTATACCAATTGGACCTTATAATCGACCTGGTCAAACGATACGGGACCGCCGGGATGTTCGAACGAATCAGCAAGACAGCCGCATTCGGTTCGCTAAGGGTGAAAGACAGGTTATTCGACCCTAAATTCAGGATCAAGATGGAGAATCTTTATGATGAGATCGACTCGGGAAAATTCGTCTCGGCGCTGAGCAATGAAGACCGGGCGGGATTTTCGGGGTTCGAATCGATGTTGGCCGAATGCCGAAGATCATCGCTCAACAAGGCGCAGAAAACCTTTTCGAATAAAATCAGCGACCGTTCGACGCCGCCGAAGGCCCCTGTGAGGAAAAACGGTCGAAAGCCCGATGCCGTGAAAGGCCGGAGGGATACTTAGCCTTGTGGATACCGCTAATATCCTCGATACCGAACAGGCATTTCGGACAGAGCGGCAACGGATCTTTCTGCTCGAACGGTTTTCCGCATTTTGAGCAAACCAGTTTAATTTTGTGATCTTTCATCTCCATATCCTCATTATATCTTCGCCGGTTATTTTCGGCCTGATCTGAGTATCGCCGATAATCCTGGTACCGCATTCCGGGCATATATGTCCATGCCTCTTTCTGATCATTTGCTGACCGCATACCGGACATTTTTTCTTTTTTCTCCAGAACCTCATAGAATTACCCCATCTGAAATTTATTAGAGAAAAGCACTATGGCTACACCGAGCCCTGAAAAAGGTAGTATACCCCAAAAGGAGAAAGACGTAAAATAAGCGATCAAGGCGGCGAAAATTACCGCGCCGAAAGCGATCTTCGTCGATAACTTGATTAAGGGTATAATTATAAAAGCGGATATTACAAATATGATTCCGATAAAAATCCATTCAAGCTGGTTATCGGGAAGAGTACCTAGAAATGGGAGGCTTCGCAAAATCGAAAGGATCAGCCCTTTCAAATTGGAGATCTGCTTTATAATCTCTTCGTAAAACCAGGCGAAGCGTTCCATTTTACTCCTCCATCGGTTCGATAGTAAGGCTCGACTCCCCGACCTTATTTAAGCCGACCATTCTCTCTGTCAGGAATGTTTGCGAGGAAATCCATAGGTGGGAGATCTCAAGAACCCTCTCCTGAGAAACATCCTCGACCCAGTCTAAAACCATGGTGTCTATTTGTTTCTCTTCAACCACGAGATCTTCCATACTTAACGTGAATCGCATCCTCATCGGTAAACCCCCCTTTTGTCTTTGACCGGAATTAAGATCAAAGGGCATGCCGTAGAGAATAACCGCTGTCGGGGTGTTTCAACTGCCCATTCATTTTATTGTCTATCAATAACTTATGGATTGAAACATTTCCCGAACCGGCCCGCTTGATTGACTCCGATTCGAGGCGTAAATATGGGGAAAATCCTATATGTAAAAGGATCGATCCCATTTTGGGAAACGAGATTAACAATCCCCCGGCCAGGATACATCCCCGACGGTAAGAGGGCTTTTGGTTGTTTCAAAACTAAACGATTCTTTTCGCCTGTATGAATTACTGGATTCGCATCCGAATAAAATATAGGATCGTATATTATCTAAATTACCGCGCGTTGCGGGATTGATCGGAAATATCAATTGAAACTTGACAAAACAGGCCCGAACGGGGTATGATTGTATGTATAAACGGACGGAGGGCTTACGGCGGTAAAAAAGAAAATGGGGGCCGGCGGCGGGCATCCCTCGCATATTCCGAAGGGTAAACCCTGGTCGTTTCAATCAAAATCCGAGACCATATCCAGGATCCCATTTTTCCAGGGTCTCGCGTCCGGAGATATGGACCATGTAGAACCGTATTTCCAGGAATTTAAATTCCGTCGAAGCCAGTATCTTTTCTGGGAGGGCGATCCCGCGAATAAAATATACGTTATAAAAGCGGGACGTGTAAGGCTCCTGAAAACAGCGGCGTCGGGAAAAGAAATGGTACTCGAGGTCATGGTTCCGGGGCAGATATGCGGCGGGACAACGATGTTCGGCGATGTTCACCGCAGCGGCGCCCAGGCTGTAGAGCCGACTGTAGTCTACGGTATGTCGCGGGGTAGTTACGACGATCTCATTACTAAATACCCCCCTATCGCCAGGTGAATAATCAAATACCTCGGCGCCAAGTTAATGGACGCTCACGACGTTATTATCTCTCTGGTATCATCCAAAGTTGAAAGCCGAATCGCCTCGGTGATCGTGCGGCTCTGTGAAAACCACGGTAGCCCTGTCAAAGACGGTATTATGATAAACATCAGGCTGACCCGTCAGGATATAGCCGATATTGTCGGATCGACCGTAGAAACCACGATCCGTATCATAAGCAAGTTCCAGAAAGAGGGGATATTGGCCACTGTTAAGGGGAAACTGCTGGTCAAAGATATAGACGCATTTGGCAAGATGATGAAAACCGGCGGCTAATTTATTTTCGCAATATAGATCTATAATCTCATGAGCTCGGATGACCTTGTCTTTACAAGATTAATTGACATTCCTACCTACCGAAATTATATATAACCAAGTTAAATAATTCACTGACTTTGTCTGGGAAGAGGTGGCTATGCCGGGACCGATTGAAATAACTCCCTCGGGGATCGAGAAACTTGCCTTTATTATAGTATTCGCTATAGGATTGATAATTTTTGTCTACGAGATTTACTTTTATGCTCGCCTTTTGAAATCGTTCGCGCCGGAGAATCGATGGGATCGGATCGGCGAACGAGTTAGCAGGCTTTTCAAATTCGTATTCGCCCAGAGACGGCTCTTGGATCAACTCTTCATGGGAATTGCCCATTTTATGATTTTCTGGGGCTTTTTGATCATCTCCTTTGCCACACTCAATTTTTTCGGTAAAGGGTTCTCGTCCGGTTTCGAGCTTCCTTTATTAGGCGGGATTTTACATAAACCGTTTATGTTCATGGTTGATCTGTTCAGCCTGCTCGTGTTGATCGGAATTGTTCTCGCGCTTATAAAACGATATTTCATGAAAACCGAGCGTATGTCCCGCGGTTGGGAACCGTTGATAATCGTGATTCTTATCGGCGGTTTGATGATTTTCGATCTGTTTTCCGACGGTTTCAATATGGCCACGCAGAACGCCTACGATCCGGCCGCTTTCGCCGCGAGTTTCCTGGGCCAGACATTCGCGGAATGGGGGATGTCTAACGGCACCCTTTTGTTTTTCGCTCACTTTTTCTGGTGGGCGCACGCGGTTTTCTTCCTGACCATGCTCAATTATGTACCGGTATCAAAACACATGCACGTTTTGACATCGTTGCCCAACGTCTTCTTCTCCAACCTCGATCCCGACGGCAAGATGACCACGCCGGATCTGGAAGCCGATGATATCGAGGAGTTCGGGGTCACCAGGGTCGAGCAATTCTCGTGGAAAAACCTTCTCGACGGTTACTCCTGCACCGAATGCGGACGATGCCAGGATCAATGTCCGGCGTACGCCACAGGGAAACCGTTATCCCCGAAAAAGATAATTATGCAACTTCGCGAGCACGCCGAGAAAAAATCGTCTTTACTGTTCAAAGGCAAAAGCGAGGAGTTCGATCAGCGGCTCATAGAGGATGTCATCACCGAGGATGTCATCTGGGATTGCACCACCTGCGACGCCTGCGTGCGAGCCTGCCCGCTTCTGATAGAGCAGTTCCCTATTCTAATGGAACTTCGCCGGGCGCTGGTCTTAAACGAAGGCCGGATATCATCAGAGGGGACGCTGGCGCTAAAGAATATAGAGAAGGCTGGCGACCCGTGGGGGCTGGGACAGTCGGCCCGGGCGGATTGGTATAAGGATCTCGATGTAAAACATATCTCCGATAAGCCCGATGCCGAATATCTGTTCTGGGTCGGTTGCGCGGGAGCGTTGGACGCCCGCAATGTCAAGGTCAGCCGGGCAACTGTGGAGTTGATGAACAAAGCAGGGGTATCGTTTGCAATATTGGGCACCGACGAGACCTGTACCGGCGACCCGGCGCGTCGATTGGGTGAGGAATACCTGTTTCAGACCCAAGCTCAAGGAGTGGTGGATAAGTTGAACGAGGCTAAGGTGAAAAAGATATTCACCGGTTGCCCGCATTGTTTTAATACATTCAAAAACGAGATGACCGATTTTGGCGGTAACTACGAGGTCTATCACGTGCATCAGTTGCTGGCACAATTGCTAGCCGACGGTAAGCTCAAGATCGCTGGCGATGGTTTGGGTGATATCACCTTCCACGATTCGTGCTACCTGGGACGTCATAATAACATATTTGATCCGGCCCGCGAGATTATCGATTCGGTACCGGGATCAAATAGGATCGAGATGAAACGTTCCGGCGAATGGTCGTTCTGTTGCGGGGCGGGCGGTGGACGGATGTTCATGGAGGAGACTACAGGCGAACGTATTAACGAGAACCGCGCCAAGGAAGCGGTGGAGACAGGCGCCAAGACAATCGGTGTCTCCTGCCCGTTTTGCATGACCATGATGACCGACGGCCTCAAAGCGTTGGGCAAGGACGAGGATGTCGATGTGCAGGAGCTGACGGAGTTGCTGGCGAAGCGGGTGGAGTAGGTGATATTTCGTTTGTAGATCAAGTCCCAAGGGACTTGACAAGTTTTGCCAAATAATCATATATACTAATTAGCATAAAAAAATGGAAATTTTAAAATGAGATTTGTTAATTTTTCACTCTTAATATTATTGTTTATTTTACCCTTTAATCCTGCAAGGAGCGACAATAATATAGAAATCAAAGATTGGAGCGAATACACTGATGAGGAAATAGATAGCCTACGTACTCGCTGGACTGAAGAAAATGTAAACTTGTTACTAAAGGTTATAAAAAAAGACCGGGCCATACGGGGTTACTTTTTTGAAATACCTTCAGAAGCCGATAGTATGACAATGAAGGGGTACGATATGCGCTTTATCCGATTGTCAGGCAAGGATTTGACCGGATTAGATTTAGGTTCTTCTTGCCTTCAAGGGGCCATATTTGGCGCAGATTATAAAAAGGGGAAAGGACGTTCATCTATTTTTATATATTCAATTTTAGAAAATACTAAGTTTCAACTATGTAATCTCCAAAAGGCCGAAATGCCGCAAGCTTTCTTAAGGGGCGCGTTCTTTTTTGGTGCAGATCTTCGAAATGCCAAATTTTTACGGGCCAATTTGACGTTATCCAACTTTACTAACGCAAATATGGAAGAAGCATATTTTGGTGACGCAGACCTCGAGAATGCAAGACTTTGGAGGGCGAATTTAAAGAAATCATTTTTGGTTAAAACAAACCTTAAGGATGCTGATTTACTTCATGCGATTTTTGATTCAACATACCTCTGGGGATCGAACTTACACGAAGCAAAAAACATAAGATATATTAGATGGGGTGATAAGCTTAGCAGTCGCTATGTTATTGGTGAGGAGGTAGACGCGGATGCTACAAAATCAAAGGAAGATTATATAAAAGCTGAAATCACCTATAGAGATCTGAAGTATATTTATCAAGAAGTACGTATGCCCGAAATTGCTGCCGAGTTTAACTATAGAGAAAATGAAATCAGGACTAAAAGGTCCTCATGGTATATTGCTGGCCTTAGAATAGTTTTCTTAAAATGGACATACGGATATGGATCGAAACCGTTTTGGTTATTTCCATATTCCATTTTCATCATCATTCTATTTAGTCTCCCATTTCTAATTCTAACTTTTCATAAAAATTCGAAATCAGGAATTATTATAAGACGAGAAGAGTCTAATAATGAGATAGAAATACCAGGTTTCGGAAAAGGGAAACTCATATTACGTTGCCTGTATTTTAGCCTATTATCATTCGTTACTTTTGGTTATGGGCCTTTTCGGCCTCATCAATGGATGCAATTCTTCCTTCTTGAACCGGTCGAATATAAGCCGATTCGATGGGCAAGAATATTTGTGGGTCTCGAAGCTCTGTTAGGCGTTTACATTCTTGCGCTCTTGGTAACCGTAATATTTTAAAGGTCTGCTAAAACTTCTTCCAAACAACAATCCCCCTAAATGTATGTGGGGAGCTTGTCTCCCCACAGCAAAGCCCATATAGCGGTCACAATAAATTGTGACCCGCCGAAAGATCATCTCCCCCCCTTAATGGCCGAGACTTTCCAGTCGCGGTGCGGGTTTGGAAAGACCCGCCTGTTATGAATGCTGTGATTAGCGAACCTCCCGGTGCGCCAACACTCACAGTCATCGCAGCGCACGAGGACGTACGCCGCGCACAAAGAAAAAAAGCGCCAGGATGTCTCCGCCATCGGCGGACTTCAATCCTGACGCATCTAAATTCCGTAAGGGTCAGGTAACCTGACCCCTACAATATTTACTTAAACCGAAACGCTCGCCGCTATCTCCTCGGGGTGGTAATAATCGTTGCGGTAACCGTCAACCGGTTTGAGTTGATCCAACCAATACGCCTTATCGTCGCGATGGCAGACCAGCAATCTCTGCTCGTCCTCATTATGTTTGGCGCGATGATATTTCAGATAAATATGACGATCATCCACACCGATAATTTCGATCTTACCCGATTCATGCGACATGGCATATTTCAGACGTTTAGCCACGCCGGAGCATTTGCGTTTAGCTTTCTCGATCGCGAAATAAGCCTCGGTGATCGGCACCTCGTACGGCTCGTTACCCGCGGTGGGCCGTCCCTGGAAAACGTAATACTGCGGTACGCCCATATACGATAGCTCGTTCCAAAGTTTCGACATCACCTCGGGGCGATCCGAGATGCCCCTTATAATCGGATTCTGGTTCACACATATAACCCCGGCGCTCTGAATCAGGCTGATCGCTTCGCGGCAATCATCGGTAAGCTCCACCGGGTGATCGAAATGACACATGAAATAAATCCGCTTATCCGGTTGCGAGTATTTACTCAACGTCTCCAGCAGTTGTGGATCATCGATAAACCTGAACGGGTTGAATGCCGGCATCTTGGTGCCGACCCGGATGATTTTCACATGATCGATTTCCCGTAACGCCGAGAAAATCTTCTCCAGCCGTTTAGTGGAGAGAAGCATCGGGTCGCCGCCTGTTAAGAGGACGTTGTTAATCTCGGTATGTTGACGGATATACTCGATCCCCTCGGAAACATCGGTATGCGCCTCGTCGTTGTCGTTCATAAAGAGCCGTTTTCTGAAACAGTAGCGGCAGAACGAACCGCAGGTCTCGGTGGTGAGCAAAAGAGCGGTGCTGGCGTATTTATGTTGAATTCCCTTGGCCACCGTGATAGAATTTTCGTTGGAAGCATCGAGTTCTCCCCACTCGTTCAATTCCTCCGCGCGCGGAATCACCAACTGACGGATCGGATCGCGGGGATCGTCCCAGTTGATCAACCCGAGGTAATAGTCGTTGGCCCTGAAAACATAGCTGCCCAACACCCTATTCAATTGTTTTTTCTCGGAATCGGTAAGTTGTGGGATATCATCGATTTTGGTGATATATTTCACCCGTCTCTTCAGACCGGCGTTTTTAGCGACAAGTTTATCACTCATTGTAATCTCCCTTCTATAAATTGAAGAGTCGGAGTACGGCAAAGTCGCCGCAAACAGATGTTGCTGATTTCTATTTATAGATTAATGAATTTTATTCTCAAAGTCAAGCAGATTCCGGTCCTGCTATCGGCGCAATAGAAACAGGGACGGCTATGTTTATGTTAACTTAAGGCGGGACTGTTAATTCCCAGAGGGATTTGACTTACATTTAATTTCATTTATCGCAGGGATTTGATTAATCAAATCCCTAAGTTTTATTTCAACAACACCATCTTGATATTCTCAGCTTGCGACCCCGTTTCCAACCGCGCAAAATAAACGCCGGAGGGGTAATTGTCGGCCTTCCAGGTAACTGTATGATACCCGGCCTGTTTGTTGCCGTCGAAAAGCGTGGCCACCTTTTGCCCGATAATATTGTAGATCTCGATTCGAACATCGGATTGTTCAGGCAAGCTATAGCGGATGGTAGTGGATGGATTGAAGGGGTTGGGGTAGTTTTGCAGGAGAGTAAATCGCGACGGTAATCTCTCGATAATATCATTGATATCGACGGTTGCCGAATCCCCGCCGCCGTAGGCCCCCATGTCGCTCAGGATCGTGCCCAATCCCCAATCGCAATCAAGCAGGCTATCTATGATGACCGGACTGCCGGCGTCAATGCACGGAGAATCATATGGATCGCCGCATTCGACTGACATGAGATGAAAATCGCCGATACCGGGATCACGGAAGAAAGGGTCGGCGCTGATGTTTCCATTACCTTGCCATCCGCCCATGATATCGCTAAATGAAATCTGAACCGACGAACCGCCAAATGCCGTAATTTCTGACGGATGGTTGTTCCAAAAGATTGAATTGGTAATAGTGGCATAAGCATTTGCACAATGTAATCCTGCCCCAGGATCTTCCGAGATATTGTTCGAAATAGTGCTATTTTCGATTGAAATATCGGCATTCTGAGCATGAATACCAGCACCGGATCTATTCCAGCCACTTCCAGTTGAATTATTGTTTACTATAAGACAATTTCTAATTCGGCCTCCAAAAAAGAATCCCGCGAAGCCTGCCCCGTAATTTGCGGTATTGCCCGCGATAAGACAACGATCGACAATTACATATACTCCGACGCATTCTATCCCACCCCCAACTCCATGAGAACTATCAGCTCGATTATACATAATAATATTATTTTCGATAATTGGCAGTTCATTCAAGCCTAAGCAATTGATACCGCCACCGCTACCAGAAGAACTATTGCTTATTACCATATTATTTTTAATAACGGGATTTGAGTCTTCTGTACTTATTCCTCCCCCTCGCCCAGAACCAATCGAACCTCCAGCTTTGTTCTCAACAATCATATTGTCTATTATTACGGGATTGGATTCGAATGAATAAACGCCTCCTCCTTGACTTGTAGAAAAGCTAACGGCATCTGCAATATTGTCTTGTATGATATTATCAGATATAACGATTTGGGTACAGCCGTTGCACGCGATTCCTCCACCATAACTGATAGACTCGTAATACTCGTCTGATATTTGCCTTGCAATATTCTCCCTAATTATATTTTGTATGATTGAGGCGTTTGAATTGTCGCAGAAAATTCCGCCTCCAGATCCGTCTTCAAAATTTCCAAAAGCTAAATTATTTGTAATGATATTACTGGTGATTAAAGGATCAGAATTAATACAGTAAATTCCTCCACCTTCAACGGCAAATCCATTTCTCAATGTAAAGCCTGAAATAACCGTAGTACTGTCTTCCCCATTTTCGAAAATAATGACAGAACCAGCCGAATCCCCATCAATAACCGTCTCCGATATATATGCCGTATCTCCCGTCGTCAGAAACAGCGACCCAAGAGTGATATTATGCCCGTTGAAATTGATATTCTCCACATACGTCCCCGGCTGGACCAGCACCGTGTCGCCATCAAAAGACGCGTCTATCCCCTCCTGGATAGCGGGGTAGTCTTCGGGGATGTCGATTATGGTGGCAAAAGCCGATACCGAAAATCCAAGTACCGTAATTATTGTTGTTATTATAATCCGTCTCATAAATAACCCTCGTTCGGCTACGCCTCTATTTAAAGCCTCAACGTTAACAAATATAGCGGTTTGTCCACGATTGTAAAGGGGAAAATGAGATCATCTGACAGGGGTGTCGGGTTTCTCATTCGTCGCACTCATTCGGAACCCGACCTACTGACTATTCCCTTGCCTCTGACGTGAAACTTTTGCATAATTCGTATCAATAAGAAAAGGAGGATAGCATGTTCACATCGATAGAGGGTTTCAAAACGACTTGGAGTCATCATTCCGGCGCCACGAAGAAAATACTGGCTGTATTAACCGACGATTCTTTGGGGCAGTCAGTTGCCGACGATCATCGCACTATCGGCCGCATGGCCTGGCATATCGTCCAGACTATCCCCGAAATGGGCGGGCATACCGGTTTGAAAATCGAGGGACCCGGAGAAAAAGAGCCGGTGCCTGTCGACTCTTCGATAATCGCGGACTCTTATACAACCGCCGCCGACTCGCTATTGGAGCAGGTCACCAAAGACTGGAATGACGATTCCCTGCAAACCGAGGACAGTATGTATGGCGAAACCTGGAAGCGGGGTCTCACGTTACGAATACTTATCGATCATGAGGTTCATCATCGCGGACAGCTAACCGTCCTGATGCGTCAGGCGGGATTGACGGTACCGGGCTTGTACGGTCCCTCCAAGGAAGAATGGGGCAAGCACGGCATGAAGGAGCCGGAAATTTAATGGAATCCAGTTTCCCCGGTTTTGGGATGCGGCCTTTTGGCCGGACTAAAGCTATGGTTAGCCCGATCGCTATGGCCGGAACTACATTGGGTATTAATGATCCTCCTGTCGAGGTTTACAGACACGGATTCGAAAGAGGAATCAATCTTTTTTTCTGGGACAGCTCTTTTAAAAACATGACTACCGCTCTGCTCGAGTTATCATCTGACGAAAGATCGAAACTTTTCATCATAGCGATTAACGCGGGGGGCGGACCAAGACAAATCCGTAAGGGATTACATAAAAAGCTGAAAATACTGAAGTTGGAGAAATTCGGAAGCTACCTACTCGGATGGGTACGCTCTAAATACAGAGTACGTCAATCGGTTCTGGACGAATTAGTTTCGATAAGAGAAGATGGTCTTTGTGATAACATCGGGCTTTCCATCCACAAAAGAAAAATGGCCTACGATTTATCCACAAAGAATATATTCGATATTTTCATGGTCCGCTACAACGCCGCTCATCGGGGATTGGAGGACGATTTTCTCAATAAATTGAATCCGGAAAACCGTCCCGCTGTTTTAACATACACCACGACTCGATGGGGGAAGCTATTGAAAAGGCCGCCGAATTGGGAAGATAATCTTCCCCGTCCCGGCGACCTGTATCGTTTCGCGCTAAGTTATCCATTGGTCGACTCTGTATGCATGTCGATACATAATATCGATCAATTGGATTCCAACCTCGAGGTTTTATCCGAAGGAGTGCTGAAACCGGATGAGGATACGTTCATACGTCGGTTCGGCGACGTTGTTTACCAGATGAAAACGCCGCTTTTCGGTAACCTGTACGAAAAAAGTGATAAAATCTAGATAATTTATCGCGCTTACTTCGCCTCTTTACTAAGCTTCACAAACGGATCGACATCGACCAATACTCGCGCCACAGCGTCGCGCCAAAAATCCTCTTTGGTAAGATCGATCCCCATATGCTTTTTGGCCACGTCCTCGGTGTTCATGCTGCCTGTATCGGCCAGAAGCTCGCGATAATTTTTGGCGAACGACGGACCCTCTTTGACCGCCCGATCGTAAACACCGCTGGCAAATAAGAATCCAAACGTGTACGGGAAATTATAGAACGGCGCGCCGGTGATGAAGAAATGCAGTTTTGATGCCCAGAAAAGAGGATGATATCCTTCTTTATCGTCGAGCATCCCCATAAACGCCTCTTTCTGGGCCTCAACCATGATTTCGGAAAGCCTGTCTTTGCTTAAAAGACCCTTCTTGCGTTCATCGTAAAATCTCGAATCGAAAATGAAGCGGGTATGAATGTTCGAAAAATAGGTCAATGCTCCCTGGAGCCTGCGGTCGAGCAATGTTAACCTCTCGTCGCTATCCGATGTTGCCGCGAGGGCGGCATCGACAACGCGCAATTCGTTGAATATCGAGGCCGTCTCGGCCAGGTTCATGGGATAACTTTGGGCAAACGGCGGTTTATCTTTCAGCACAAATCCGTGATAGGCATGACCCAGCTCATGCGCCAACGTCTCAAGACCGTCGAATGTACCGGTATAAGTCATGAATATTCGGGATTCCTTTTTGATAGGCACCCTGGTGCACCATCCCCCGGCCGCTTTGCCCGAACGATCCTCGGCCTCCACCCAGCGTTTATCGAGAGCCTTGCGAGTGAAATCGCCCATCTCCTTAGAGAAGCTGTTTATATGCTCGACAATGAAATCCCCGGCCTCGTCAAAACCGTATTTCCTGTTCGATTTTCCCACAGGGGCGGCTTGATCATACCAGTTGAATTTATCGATCCCCAGGTATTTCATCTTGGCCTTAACATAATCTTTAAGTTTGCCCCGGCCGTCGGAAATAGCTCCCCACATGGCCTCTAAAGTTTCCTTTTTCATCCGGCTGTTCAATAGCGGTTCGGTATAGATAGAATCCCAGCCTCTGTTTTTATAAACCGAAAGCCGAAATCCGGCCTGGGAATTCAAAGCCATAGCCGCTAAGTTCGCCTGTGTTTCCCATGCCCCTTCCATCTTGGTAAACGCGTCACGACGAACTTCCCGGTCGGATTCGGACATGCGTGCGGCGTTCTGCCCCAACGATATCTTCTTTTTCTCGCCGTTATCAACAATCTCGACTCTCAAATCTCCAGCCATTTTATCGTAAAGCCGATTCCAGGCATGATAACCGTTAACACCCAATTCAAGGGTCAGTCTCTCAAGCTCCTCGGACATCTTCATGCGGGCGTTTTCACGCATTTCATTTAATGAGAAGGCGATAGGAGCGATTTCGTCGCGGGCGACGAGCTTACCCCAGGTATCGTCGGGTTGTTTCTTAGCGAACGATTCCAACGTCGCCTCCATCATGCCCCATTTGGAATATTGATCGTCGATCTCACCTTCGATATTCTGCGCCTCGGTATCGTTGACATCCTGACTGGTCAGACATCCGACAAACGCCCCGGCAAGATGAAGTCGCTCGTATAAATCCTGTAGTTCGATTATCCAACCGGCCCAGGCGGCAATTTTATCATCCGAATCGAGCGATTCGGGCAGCCCCTTCAGGGACTTCGCCACGGCCTCGAGATCATCGGCGATCTTCTTTCTGAATTTCGCGTATTCTCCGGATTTCGAACCGCCCGAAAAAATCGATTCGATATCCCATGTAGGGGCCGACGCTATATTTTGATCACTCATCTTTGTAACTCCTCCTGTAATAGCTTTCAAAGCACGACGTCGCTAGATAATAAACTCACCTTCGAATATCAAGGGGAATATTAGCATCGCGAATATCACAATCCGCTTTTTGCTTGACATTGATGACGAGAACCTGATACTCTTGTTAAAGAAGCCGGGTTTTTTGACATTACTTGAATTTCATTATCCGCTTTTACCCGGGAGACAGCATCCAAGATCGGATAAATCCGGGTAATAGATCTTAGTTAAAAGGAGGTATTATCATGTCGGGAAAAATTCTACAGCTTAATTTCACATTTAACGTCTCTGCCGGTGAATATGAGAAAGCGGTTTCCCCGTTAGCAGAGAAATTCGCGGCTGTCCCGGGTCTTCGCTGGAAGATCTGGCTTATGAATGAGGACAAAAGCGAAGCAGGCGGAATTTACCTCTTCGATAGCGCGTCCTCATTAGAGAACTTTCTTTCGGGGGAGCTTGCGGCGGCGGTTTCCAGCCACCCCGCTCTCAGCGATATGAGCGTGAAGCAGTTCGATATTATGGAAGGCATAACGTCGACAACTCGCGGCCCTGTTTAAAGCCCCTCAAATTTACTGCTTTATCACAAAAAAAGCCCCGACTCAACGCCGGGGCTTTAATATTAGGATATGGGTATTAACTATTTTACGAGCAACATTTTCTTCGACGCCTGATAATCACCGGCATCGATTGTGTAGAAGTAAACTCCGCTGGATGCCCTGTTGCCGGAATCGTCGTGGCCGTCCCAGATTACAGATTTATACCCGGCCGTCTGATGATCGTCGATGAGGGTTCGAACATTCTGTCCGAGGACGTTGAATATCTCGATCCGAACATCGGCGTCGACAGCAAGACCGTAAGAGATATTGGTCGACGGGTTGAACGGATTAGGATAATTCTGGGAAACGAAGAACTCGTCGGGTATTGACGGTTGCCCGTCCTCGATACCTGTCGGATTTTCTAACGAACCGCCCTCCATATTAGACGCGAATGATTCGGCATCGCCGTAATCACCTGAGAATACGGCGGTAACGTAATACCAGTAAGTATCATTGGTCGGGGCGCCGTAATCGGAGTAGCTCTCGCCGGAAACCGGCTCTGAGTTTAATCTCTCGAACGCGGAGTTTTCCCAACTTCCGCGGTAAACGTTATACCCGGTTAGATCAGGATGATCGACCACGTCCCAGGTGACCGCGATATGATCCTCAAGCCCTTCCGTCGCGTCGAGGTTGGCCGGTTCGGGGCATCTCTCCAGCGCAAAATCGATATCCGTTGTGGTAACATTGGCGGCAACATCAACCTCGGATAACATAGCCGGGAAAAAGCCATTGGCGCTTGCGGAAATATCGGTCAAGCCAACCGGAACTTCCTTGATCCAGAAATCGCCCGATTGCGGAGTGATACGACGTTGTCCGCTGGCCGTGGAGACCGTAACGCCCTGATTGAGATCGTTATTATTCAAATCGACATTTCCGCCGATCGCTCCCCTACCGCTGTTTGTCGTGATTTTAATGGCCCTGTAATCCGCAAGGGTTGCCGCACCGTCGGCGTAATAATTGTCGTATGTATATTCCATCCCTCTGAGTTCATCGAAACTCTCGAAACCAACGGATGAATAATGTTCGCCGTAATCGTTATTGGTGATATCCTTGTAAAAGAACAGGATCTCCGCGTCCCCGGTAATGGTCGGATGATACAGCGGATCGGAAATAATCATTTCGAACGTTTCAGTTGCCCCGGAATTCCTGTTACTCATATGGTACCACTCGATAACAAACTGATGATTTTCTTCATCATGCCAGGTATAAACACCATAGCCATTTGAATTAGTGTAACCCAGGTCATCCCAGAAGGGTGATATCTGCCCGCGGGCGTTTCCGGGATCGGGGAGAGGCCAATTGTAGAAATTCGCCCAGTAGTTTCTGCCCATATCATACTGATAGGTATCCAGAGCTGCGAAACCGTTGATACAAACTATAAGCTCACGGTACGTTTCACCGTAATAGGTAAAATCAAACGGTAGTGAAACCAAGGTGGAATTATCATCGTAACCCCCGAAACTCAACCGAGTCCCGTCGCCGCCGAGGTTCGGTACGATCTCAACCCAGTCGTAGGTTGGGGCCGGCGAGTAATCTGCATCTGTATTGTCGAACATATAATACCCGTATTCGTCGGGTCCGACAGGATCGCTGTCAGCCACCAATCCGACATTCACCGTAAACGGAACGATGTATTCGGCCCCGGCGGAAGTCGTGGTATGAAGCGACAGATTTACCATGCGACCGTCGAAAGTTTCAACATCGCAGGAAATAATCATAGGCGAACCGGCATTTTCCCCTGATTCTCCGGCCGGGATATCGCCGAAATCACCGCTTGCCGATTCGATATGAGTATAATCGTCCATTGTGGATACGACCGCAGAAACTCCGGAAGCGTCGACCGAACCCATATTCTCAATAGTGAGAATCATCTCGACCACATCGCCCGGATCCAAACGGCCGTTACCGTCGGAGAATGTAACATCGGTGACAACAAATTTTGGGGCTTCGACAGGTAAAGCGGCCACCGATTCCCACGAGTCTTCGCCGTCGGTGGCGGTAATTACGAACCCGACCATCTGCCCGTCAATGGCATTAGGATTTATCCTAATGATAAACGGTGTCTCCGACTCGCCGCTTTCACCAGGAGCGATATCGCCGAAAAACCTTTCAGCTTCATAAACCACACCGGTTTCGGTATCAGCCGTGAATATCTCGGCTTGTACGTCATAAGCGGTTTGAGTCAAACCATAATTTTTCAAATTAAGCGTAAGCTCGATAACCTCGCCGGGATTGGCGATACCATCGCCGTTACCCGACGAACGTCCGGTATTGTCATCATCGATAGTAAAAGAATCAAAAGCGATGGCAACATCGTTCTGCTCTATCGAAATTACTCCCTGGTACGGAAACAGGTTTCTACCCGAAACCGTTATCCTCATATCTCCGGGCGTTGCCCCGTCAAACTGCAAATAAACATCACCGTTCTGATCGGTTTTGGCGATAACAAACAGTTCTTCCTCACCAAGAACAGTTTTAATGAGGCTGACATAAGCGTTCTCTATACCACCGCCCATATTATCAACCACGCTGATAGCGACATAATTCTCGCCAAAATCCATCGTTACCGGATGAGCCACGTTGATGATAGTGGGAGGGGCGGTTCTGATCTCGAGTTCGGGATCGCCAAGCATGTTGTAGGTATTGAAATACTTGTTGATCTCACCGCCCTGTCCGTTAACGCGGGGGAAAGTGTTGTACTGCTGAAGTTTTCCCCTGACCGCGGCGGCGGCGAAGTGGTAAATTCCCTCACCGAAAATACCCCAGTAATAACCGGTCATGATCGGGTTATTCCATTCGGTGTGGGTGCTAACATCGGTGGATCCGAAAAACGCGGGGCCGCCTTTATAGCTTGATGGCGAACTTCCCATTCTGATCCATTTTTCACCGAAACACTCGTCATATCCGAATTGCCCCGTACCACAAACGATCGAGGCCATCGGGGCGAGTTTATTGTGATTCTGTATCTGGTTTAAACTACTGGTGCTAAACGACGGAGAATACCAGCCGGAGGGTCCAGCCCAACCGCGATAACTTACAATAGACGGCCCGGTGTTAAAATAGCCGAGAAGATTCGGGTCGGACTGACCGGAACTCCATCTGAACGAGGTATCGACATGTGTAAATCCGTTTTGAAGCAACAACGAGCGAACCCACAAGACCGTTATCCTCGGGGTTGTAGCGTAAACGTTTCCTGCGACCGAAAGACCTCTGCGCCAATGATCCATATCGTCCATGTAAGGATCTGTTTCGTAATCGAGGATCTTGGCAAGTCCTACCCGAAGCTGAGACATATTGTCCACCGAAAACCTGGATATGAATAAATCGGGAAGGTAATCATTCCCTTCGACTTCACTGTATTGATGATCGGAAGTATAACTCCCGTAGGGATAATCGGGGACTCCTGTATTGGAGGTATTGTCCTCATCGCCAACGATCATGACATATTCCGGCGGGACTTCCCAGTCGCTGTACGCGTTTCTGATATAAGTCTTTATCTGCGTCGCCGTCGGGTTGCCATTGATATAAATCTCGGTAGTCGGCGTGATTTTCACGCTATACCCTTTTCTCCGCTTCCAGTCGGCAAGTGTTTGCAGAGAATCAACAAACATCGCTTTGGTGATAATCAGATACCCGCCCCGTCTTACCTCGGTGGTGGAGAAAAACTGATCGAAATTGGAAATCATCGATTTGTAAATAGGATAAAAACCATCGGAGAGATATTGGTAACGCGTGGTCTTGGGATTTACCACGTTATCGCCGTTAAACGAAACCGATATATTCAAATCCCTGTAAACCTTCAGTTGACGTTTTACCGGGTTATATTGAACCGGGTACATAGATACGCGAACCATTCTGACATCGCGCATAATAACGGGATCGTCGATCTCGCCGATCTGCCCGGGATAGAATTCGTCCTTATCGTAAACATCCTCGTTTATAGTGAAAGGAACCTCCCCCATTCCCGATTCGAGCGGGGAGGGTTGTGACGGTAGAAGATCTATATTTTCGATAATATCAAATCCCGAATATTCCACTGTGTATTCAACACCCGCCTGATCGGGGATAGCCATAAACGTGGAAAGCACCGGTATAGCCGGCTCGCCCTCCATGGCAATCTGACCATTGATCAGCTTTTCGGCTGTTGGAAGCGAAATTTCCTTATATTGATTGCCGTCAAGTTCAATAGCGTTGATACCCACCGCGGGAATATCGAGATTAAGCGCTGCCCCTGATAATCCCGCTGGTTGAACTTCGAATGTCGCTTTCTCATTCTCGATATCGGACATAACCCTTATCGACTCCGACGCATGCGAACTCGCAAATACAAGCAGAGCAAACGTTGTTAAAATCGAGTTTCGTAGCGTGTTTTTCATGAGACCTCCGTTAAAGTAGAAATTTATCGCCTTGAAATCCTATTCTCAAAAATCATTAATCCCTCATCCCTGTCACAAACATATACGTAATTTCCGTCGGCCCAGACGCCGTTGGCGTAAGGAGTGTCGTAGGCGGCGACGAAATGGGACGAGTCGGGAACCGATATATCGATAACTTTCAATCCCCCGGAACCGTCGGCAATAAAAGCGAAATCGCCGGCTATATGCAGATCCCTGCTTCTTCCCGATGTATTGATCTGGGCGACTTTGACAGGGTTCGATTTATCCTCGATATTGACTACGTAAAGACCGGCGCGATCAGCGGCGACGTATGCATAATTACCCTTAATCGCGACCGCGCTCGAAACCCCGACGAGATTAAGATCCGAATATGCCGTCGGATTATAAATATCACTGATATCGATTATTCTCAACCCGACCTCTCCGCAAGCGACATATACGTAGTTTTCAACGCACTTGATACCCTTTGGATTGGCCGGTAAATCGATAGGATTTATAAAATAGAAATCGCCCAAACGAGGAAAGGGGGTGTAAACAACTTGATAAATAGTCATGCTGGCGAGATTGAATCCCGATCGGGCTCTGACCGTGAAGATATACAAAGTATCGTCGATAAGCCCTCCGTCGAGATCCAACAGGTTTTGCTCACCGAAAGAGATGTTATAGAGAAAAGTGGTGTCGGCGATATTTATAACCTGCACCCGGCCGTCAGTATCCGCCACGAAAACGTATGGGAAAGTATCCGCCTCCGCGACATATATCGAATTGGCGAAATCATCGTCCATGGGATCAACATTTCTGATTATATACGGATTACTTTTATCCTCGATGTTAATAATCGTTAAATCGGCCTGACCATCGGCAATATAAGCGGTATCTCCTCGAACAAAAAGATCCTGCGCCAGGCCGTGAGTGGCTATACCGGAGATGGGATTTATATAATCCATATAATCGCTTTTGAAAAAGGTCCAGATATCGGCGTCGGACCAATCACCCCACAACGTATCCGCGTTCTGACCCCTTACCCGCCAGAAATAAGTATTATTAGAAATTTCGGTGACAGTCGTATAGGCCGTATCCTGGGTGGTCGTGTTTATCGTATTGCTTATGAAGTATGGAGAGGAGGATACCTGAATCTGGTAGCGATCCGCCTGATCGAGTGTGTGCCACTGAAAAGTCGGGTTATTGGTTGTAATAAACGTGTCAATCGGAGGCGATATAAGCTCCACCGGCGGAGGCACTTCTAAATAGCGTATAATCACCTTTTCCTCGCCGCATCCAGCAAGTAATATTACCGCGAGAATCATAAATAGACCTATATAGGCTGACATCTTAACTCGCAACATAAACGATTGTTCCAATAACCTCATATTATCCCTCTCCTTGAACGATTTTCATTTAACTGTGGGAATTCTGCCTAAGTAGTTGAAAGAAAAACATATCCCTTCGGATACCACTCGTACTCCACCTAAAATTACCGGCTAAACGATCCCCGCTCAGCCTCCTTAACACAGTACAATATATATACTGCGTGTTTATTGTCAAGAACGAATAACTTTTTAACATCAAAGATGTTAACAAGATGGAGGGATGTGATTGTTCCGTGAATTACAACGTGTTGGAAAATTTCAAAGAATGGATCGTCAGCGCTCGGATGTCTCCCTGGCGATAGTATGTACTCAGATTCCTCTGAAAAGAGCGTCAAGCAGCTTATCGGTACCGTTGGCGAGCGAAAAATCTTCCGTTTTGCAATCTGATTTTGAGACGGGTAGTGGTTCTGCGGCACGCGTTAGTTTTATAATTATTCGCTTTTTCCCGGGATCCGATGGATTACAGCTTTTTATTATTTCCATTTTCCCGTTAAATTGCGTGTTGAAAATCGATAACATATTCTCCTATCCTGCTTCGAGTCTAACTCGATTCCGATTTATCAGGCATTATGGCAAATGACTCTATAGCGGGAAATTGCCGCGATTCGATAGATTTCTTCATCGATGTCAGTCTTTCTTCCCATTCGTACGAGAGAATAGGGACTTTATGACGAAGCTCGTTGGAATCGATATTTTCCCAACCGCTGACACTGATTTTAAGGGCTGTTCCTATTCTTTTCTCGGAAATCGCCATAGTCGTTGTCAAGGGCAACGTCCCGTAACCTCCGAAAAAGGAGATTAAATTTGGAGGTAAGAGTTTAGTTATTTTAACCGAATCTCCTGTATCGACGAGTTTCAATAATCTTCGGTTTTTGGAATCCCGCTTAATTTTCGAATGCCATAATTCACTCAAAAGTTCATCGCTGTTTATATAGTGCCAGACCTCTTCAGGTCCCACCCTCAGAATTATCTCTTTACTTATCATTAAAAATCCCTTTCTCGATGTTCGATTTCGCGGATCTATCGCCCATTAGCTGAATCGGCTTGTTCATAGGGGAAGTACATAGGGCAAAAATGACGTTTCTGATGTGATTCAAATCGAGACCCTTTTATAAATCGCACTCCAATCACGCGATAGCCGAAATCTTAAATAACGCGGTTTCAATCTGCATACTATAATGACAATTTCTGATCAAATAATAATCAACATTTGATAAGGAGAAGCTTTCCAATTAGAAACCTTGCTGTTCAACCGATTCAAATCAAAACAGAAATTTAACATTCCCCCATAGGGAGAGAAAACTGTTCGCTAATATTGCTTGACGATATTCCTGCTGGATGTTAAGAAAAAACCTATAAAAATTAACCGGGGACCGGCATGGTTTTCAAAGTCGATTCCCGATAACCTCAAGGTAATTTGGGTCAGGCAGGATGAAAGGCGATTTTTCAAATTACAGGTATCGTCCCCGCGTAAACTATTCCTCGGTTTTAAAACAGCAAGGACGGGTCGCCCTGGATTCCGATTGGAATGAACAGGCCAAAATCTGGGACGATAAATTCAGAGGCTTCATACGCGATTTCCTCGGAGAGTTCGCTATACCCCTTCCACCGGACGGTTTCGGAAAGACCGGTTTCAACCCTTTTAAAATCGACAATTTCTCATCGGGTCCCGGCGATGTTATCGATTTCTCCGTTAGACAGGGTGTATGCTACCTTGCCGGCCATCGATTCAGGCTTGAAAACGACGTAACTTACCGAACTCAACCCGATTATCCCGAGCCCAATTTAATATCCGGCCAAGGCGACAATATTCTGGTTTATCTGGAGGTCTGGAACAAGACGGTCAGTTATATCGATGACGAGACTTTGAGAGAACCGGCCCTGGGCGGGCCGGATACCTGCCTTAGAAAAAATATCGTCGGGCAAATTAGCGCAATTTTAACCTCCGATATCAATACCCGCGAGAAGGCGGAAGATTTCGTTAAAAAGATGAGCGACAAAGAACCATTGTTATTTACACTGAAAATAGACCAATCGGCTCATCAGATTCCGTTCAGTTTCGGCGATATCGATATGGGAGGAGGCTTGATCCCGGGAAATCTGCATTTGCGGGTGGAGCTTCATCGCGGCCCCAAATTCAACGGCTCTTATGAGGATGGTTTTAAGTGGTCGGATGACAACGCGGCCACGGTAATTCGGATTCTGAAAACGATTGAAAACAACTCTCTGATTTTAGAGGAAACCGAGGCAATAACAGGCGAATCTTTAAAAGAGGGTGACTGGGTCGAGATCTCCAACGCCGTAACGGAGCTGCATCGTTTCGGAGGTCAGATGGCCAGGATCGAATCGATTGAGCAGGGCGCCAACGATATCCTGGTGACTCTCAATACCGATATTCATCCGCTATTGCGACGTTTCAATATCGGCGATAAACCGAAAAACCGGATTGAACTATATCCAAGGCTTCGACGATGGTCCGGCTATATTTCACCGCTTGCTTTGAAAACGGTTTATGACCTGGGCAGGGGTATGAAAGCCATATTCCAGGCCAGGAGTGGATTTCAATTCAATCCCGGAGATTTCTGGACTTTTGCCATCCGGGAACGCGAATACAATAAAAAATACGCCCCGAACAAAGCGGCTCCCGACGGCGTCGAGGTATATCGTCATCCGCTGGCCATAATAAAAAGAGGAAAAGGCAAGAAGGCGGAGATTATCGATTGCCGCAAGTTCTTCAAACCTCTGGCGGGATTCCCGCTATAAAATCGGATATATTGAGGGTGGCAGGCTTTCTCCAATAACCGGTCGAAGTAAGCGCATGTACGTTGGAGTTTGCCCGATCATCCCCCCGGCGGGCAGGCTTCGCAGGGTATCAATTCAGGTTCGCCTGTTTTGAGTTTGGAGAACCCGGCTATGACATCGGCGATATTAAATCCACATGAGTTATTGAGATCCATAGCCACCGCCCAGACATCGCCGCTTCCCGGCGGGCACTCGCATAGCAACGACGCGTCGGGCGAACCGGTCTTGAGCTTGGAGAATGCGGCTATGATATCGGCTACATTGAAGGCGAGGTTTCCGTTATAATCGCCGACTATATAGCGACAGCCCCCAGGGGCTTGAAACTCAAATATTGAAAAAGAATATCTATCCGCGAGAAAAATATGATCACCTACGACGCGAATATCATTACCTTCCCCGGGCGTATCATAGGTTGCCACCAGGTAGGGATGGTTGGGATCGTAAACGTTAACTATCTCCAGGCCGGATATATAGTTAGCCACATAAGCGAAGTGGTTAAGGACGTAAACTTCCGTGGCACTAAATCTACTCAGGTCACAACTGCTTACTTCAGTTGGATTCGATGGGCTGGATATATTTATAATCTTCAAATTTTTAGCCGCAAGATAAGCGTAATTATCCGAAATGAAAACTCCTTTCGCCTCGTTGTAAGGACGATATGCGACAATATCTGGATTAGTCGGATCTGAAACGTCAATTATTTGTAAACTTGTGCGATCAGCAACATAAGCGTAATTATCGGAAACGCAAACGTCGAAAGATTTGTCCGGCGTGTCGCAGCTTCCCACTAAAACAGGATTTGAAAGATCGGAAATATCAATAATTTGGAGCCCCTCATACGACGCCGCGATATAAACGTAATTCCCCGCCAGAAAAACACTTCGTCCAAGGCCGGAATAGCTGCA
>JAZGHS010000155.1:0-20343 GCA_036481315.1 Candidatus Zixiibacteriota bacterium
CCTGAGGATAGCTGTAAAGGGGATTTGGTAGAAAGATCCACCAGACGCGGCAAGCCGTTTTATTCCTGTTCCAAGTATCCCGAATGCGAGCATTCAATCTGGTATCGCCCGGTGAATGTCGAATGCGAATCCTGCGGATTCCCTTATATGATGGAAAAATCGACCAAAGCCAAGGGTGAACATCTGGCCTGTCCCAAATGCAATCATATAGGTGTTCAGGAAGCGAAAAAAGAAGCTTCGGTTAACTGATTTTTTACGTCTTGCTTTAAACGTTACAACGGATTATAATCGGTACATGGCAGAATGGGAAACAAGCCTGTCGGCGTTTATCAATTATATCGAACACGCCGAAGGTCTGGCGGAAAATACGGTGGTAGCTTACCGCTCCGATTGCTCTTCTTTTATCGATTTCATTCGGGAAAAACATCAGAAGGCGTATGAATCAGCTACAATCTCGGTCAACGACGGCCGTCTATTTCTTATTTCGCTCAAGAAAAAAGGACTCAAACAGGTCTCTATGGGCAGGAAACTCGATTCGTTAAAAAGGTTCGGGGATTATCTGGTGGAGATCGGGAAATGGAACAATAATCCTTTCCGTGAGCTTCCGTACCCCAGGAAAGAACATTACCGGGCCGAGTATTTGAGCGTGGAAGAAGCGTTCGGTATGCTCTCGCTTCGATTTCCCGAAGGTTATATAGGGGTTCGCGACCGGACGATGCTCGAGCTATTCTACGGTTGCGGCTTGAGATTATCGGAACTTGTGGGAATAAACATAAAGGATATAAAATTCAAAGAGAGGATTATAAGTATATTCGGCAAGGGTAAGAAATACAGGATCGTGCCATTAGGGCCGAACGCCGAGCGTATTATAAAAGAATATCTCGCGATTAGAGAAGAAAAGATATTATCGGAAGATTTAGAAAAAGCCGGCCAGGCTCTATTTCTAAATAAACGCGGTTCCAGGATCACCCCGAGAAGTGTTGGCAGAATAGTCAAAAGCTATCTTTTACAATCCTCTCAGAAGCAACGTTTATCGACTCATAGCCTTCGTCATTCGTTTGCCACTCATCTTCTGGAGGCCGGGGCGAATCTCAGGGCTGTTCAGCAGATGCTCGGTCATTCGAGCTTGAAAACCACCCAGACTTACGCGCATACTACAACCGGACGGCTTATTTCGGTTTACAGGAGGGCTCATCCCAGATCGGAGGGGAAATATGATGATCAACGATAAAGTCAGAGGGACAACTGTGCTGGCTATTGTCGGCAAGGCCGGTGCCGCGATGGGGGCCGACGGACAAGTGAGCCTCGGTGATACAATCATGAAAGCGAAAGCGTCAAAAACAAGAAGGCTCTACAACAACAAAGTCCTTGCCGGATTCGCCGGATCGACCGCCGACGCGATCACGTTATTTGAGAAATTCGAGGCTAAAATCGAGGAATTTTCCGGCAATCTTCCCAGGGCCGCGGTGGAATTGGCCAAGGAATGGCGGACCGATAAGTATTTGCGTAGATTAGAAGCTGTGATGGCGGTTATAGATAAAACCAAAGCGTTGATGATATCCGGTAACGGTGACGTTATCGAGCCCGACGACGGTATAATCGCTATCGGTTCGGGCGGGGCTTACGCTCTTGCCGCCGCCAGGGCATTGAAAGTGGATTCGAAAATCCCGGTTGAAAAAATCGTGGAGAAATCATTAAAGATTGCCGCTTCCATATGCGTATATACAAATGACAATATTAAAGTGGAGAAATTATGAGCGATAATATCAGCGATAATGTTTTGCAGTCGATGACTCCCAGGCAGATTGTCGCCAAGCTCGATAAATATATAATAGGGCAGGATAAGGCCAAACGAATGGTGGCTATCGCCATTCGTAATCGCTGGCGCCGGCAGATGGTCGGCGAGGATCTTCGCGATGAAATCATGCCCAATAATATTATCATGATCGGTTCGACCGGTGTCGGCAAAACGGAGATCGCCAGACGATTGGCCAGCTTGACCAACGCGCCCTTTATCAAGGTTGAGGCGTCGAAATTCACCGAGGTCGGGTATGTCGGCCGCGATGTGGAATCTATGGTTCGCGATCTATCCGATATAGCGGTCAGCGCGGTGAAAAAGGAAAAACATGAGAGCACCAGGGCCAAGGCTCGTAAGATGGCCGAGGAGAAAATACTCGATATGCTGCTGCCGTCGTCGGTTAAAAAAAGGATAGGCCAGTTAAATGACGAGGACGCTACAGTTGAGAAAAGCCTGGCCACCAGGGAGAAGCTTCGCCAACAGCTTCTGGCCGGAAAGCTGAATAATCGTTTCGTGGAAATCGATATGTCACCGAACAGGTTTCCGGTAGTCGAGATTTTCTCGCCTATGGGTATGGAGGAACTCGGGGTCAATATGCAGGAGATGTTCTCCGGGATGATGCCCAAAAAATCCAAAAAGCGGAGGGTGATTGTTCCCGAGGCTCTCGAGATTTTGGAGGCCGAAGAATCGAACAGGCTTATCGATATGGACGAGGTAATCTCCGAGGCGCTGGACCGGGTGGAAAATTCGGGCATGATTTTTGTCGACGAGATCGATAAGATAGCCGGGGAAAAATCCAAAACCGGGCCCGACATTTCCCGCGAGGGTGTGCAGCGCGATATTCTTCCCATTGTCGAGGGTACAAGCGTGATGACCAAGTACGGTCTTGTTAAGACGGATCATATCTTGTTTTTAGCGGCCGGAGCGTTCCATGTTTCGAAACCGTCGGATTTGATTCCAGAGCTTCAGGGACGATTCCCGATAAGAGTTGAGCTTGACGATTTAAAAGGTGAGGATTTTATACGTATCTTAACCGAACCGGAGAATGCCTTGATAAAACAATATACGGCTCTGATGAAAACCGAGGGCGTATCGATCTCTTTCGATCGTTCTGGTATCGAGGAAATCGCAGGGATCGCGTTTGAGGTGAACTCCAAAACCGAAAATATCGGCGCACGCCGTCTTCAGACAGTAATGACCAAGCTATTGGAAAGCGTGATGTTTGACGCCCCGGAGATTAAAGTCAATAGAATAAAGGTTACCCGCAAATACGTGAGGGATACCTTGAGCGAAATAATCAAGGACAAGGATCTTTCGAGGTATATACTGTAACGGGTCGTTTTTTCAGGTGACGGATGAAATTTGTACAATTATTAGGCAAGAATCTTTTTGCTGATATTATCGCGCTTGATTTCGATTCGCGCGTTGTTTTTAGCCTGAGCGCGGCTATCGTTGTTCTAAGCGCTATCGCGGCCGCTGTCTTTGGAATAAAGAGCTTTGTCATTCTTATAGTAGTGCCTCTTATATATTTTATCCTTAAATATGAGAATTTCTTGATTTATATGTTGCTCGGTACTTCTCAATTCATAGGGTTTTATCTTTCTTCGTTGTATACCGTTTATGTTTATTTTATTGTATTAATGATAATGTTTCTTTGGATCGCGAAGAAAATCATTTTAAATGAAAAGACTGTAGCATATTCGAAATTCCTGGTTGCCTTTTTTATGGTATTCTTTGCTTTTGGAGTTTTGTCCTCGTTGCAGGAAGGGTTAAAGATTAATGAAATTGCGGTTATAATTAGATTTTCGATTTTTATACCTTTTGTATTTATTTTGTATGATATGATTAATCCGAGGCATTCATTTAATTTTATCCTCGCCGCTTCTATTCCCATATTATGGACATGTGTATTGGTGCTATTTCGATTCTTGACGGCGGGTGGCCTGTTTGGTCTTTTGGAATTATACAGGATAAAGATCGCCGGTATATTTACAAACGGCAATACTCTCGGGGGAATAATAATTCTGTTGTTGCCATTTTGGCTGGCTGAATCGTTTGGGAGACGGAATAAACTCACGAGATATATATCTATAATTTTATCTATAATGATGACCGCCACATTGATTCTAATTAATTCCCGTGCCGCCCTTGTGGGTTTTGGCGCGGTAGCCGTTATTTTCGCGATTCGGATGAAAAAAGTTAAATACCTTATTGCTATCGCAGGAACCGCGATTATAATACTCTTAACTGCGCCGGCTATCAGTACGGTAATATCGGTCGGATTAAGATTAGAGAGGGCGGATAGCGGAAGGATCGAAGTATGGAAAAACACGATCGATATTTTAAAGGACAATTATATACTGGGGATAGGCCTTGGAAACTTCAGACAGGAATATAATGTCTATTTTAAAACTGCCTGGGAGAGAAGTTTTATGTCGGGAGTATTATTCCATGCCCATAATCAGCTGTTATCGAAAACCGCCGAACTGGGAGTTATCGGGTTTATGTTAACGATAATCCTTTATTATTATCCAATAAGAAAAGGACGGGAAATTCTGAGTAAATTATCTATAGGAGAAAACAAGGAAATAGTATTCGGTATCTTATGCGGGATCATCGCTATGTATGTAAGATCCCTTTTTGAGGCTCGCGGGATTCTGGAGGCCGGTGCTATTTATCCTGATATACTGTTTTGGATGTTTTTTATTTTGTTATTGAAATCAGCGAAACTGGAAAATAATACACTACCAATCGCTTCTTGAATGTATATTTAACAATGAATTACTTGATTGCTTTTAAAAAATAGAAGGATTTTTCAATGAAAAGAGATTTTCTGGCAATAACCGATTTTAACGAATCGGAAATAAGGGAAACTTTGAAATTAGCCGAGGAGCTAAAAAAGAAAAAAGGACAAACGCTTGATGTCCTAAATGGTAAATCGGTTGCCTGTATCTTTCATAAAGCGTCGCTCAGAACAAGAATATCGTTCGAGGTCGGGATATATGAGCTGGGTGGGAATTCGCTCTATATCACAGAGAAAGAGATAGAGCTCGGGGTCCGGGAATCGATCCATGACGTCGCAAAAGTCCTCTCTCGCTACGTTGCTATGATCGAGATACGGACATTCTCCCATGACTCTGTTGTGGATCTCGCTGAACATGCCGACGTTCCGATAATCAACGGCCTCACCGATCTATTGCATCCCTGTCAGATTATGGGCGATATGATGACTATTATCGAACATAAGGGCAAAATAGACGGTATGAAAATCGCGTATCTCGGCGATGGCAACAACGTCTGCAATTCGTGGCTTAAAGCGGCTATCAGGATTCCTATGGATTTGAGAATAGGGACCCGAAAGGAAACAATGCCCGATTCGGCTATTCTGGAGGAAGCCAAAGCCGCGGGACGATCCAGGATCATGATAACCGAAGACGCGAAAGAAGCTGTTAGGGGAGCCGACGTTATCTACACCGACGTTTGGGCATCTATGGGGCAGAAGGATAAAGCGTCCGCCCAGGCCGATCTGCTGAAAGCGTACCAGGTGAACAGCAATCTCCTTGCGGCCGCCGACCCGGAGTGTATAGTCATGCACTGCCTGCCCGCCGAAAGGGGCCGGGAGATCACTGACGATGTCATCGACGGCGAACATTCTGTGGTGTTCGACCAGGCTGAGAATCGTTTGCATATTCAAAAGGCGATTATGGTCAAACTGGCGTTGGCTTAATACGTTTATGATATTGAGGGGATTACAGGCGCTGGTTATTTTATTCTCTCGAACACTACTAATCCTTCTTGTATGCCGTTAAAATAATGATTATATCTCTCGATTTCCCGAAAGTTATCGCTTAATCTGGAATATTGATAATATTCGCTTAGGTATTTAATTCTCAGAAGTAAATAATCGGGATTGGCAAGGGCTATTTTCTTAGCCTTCGTACTAATATTATTTTCCAGCTTGCTGAGTTCGATAAATTGAGGCGATACAAGACCCGACTCATCAAATATATATCTTTTCGAAAAATATCCTATGAAGCCAATTGGCTCCAAATAAATAGTGGCATCCTCCGGCGTGTGTCTATTTAAATATACGCCGATTTCGGTCAGTACTCGGGTAAGACCTCGTTCATCCTTGATCTGTTGAATCTTAGGGATCAATGTGATCAAAGACATAGCAATTATACCGCTTAAGAATACTCCTTTGATAATTGGTTTGGCAGACGGCTTTATTTTTGTCACATATTCATACAGAAATAGCAAGGTAATCCCGGCAATAGTTATATAGGAGAAAAGCGGAGGGATATAATACCACCCATGCATATGAACATTTGCTAATGACATCGCTCCAAAATAAGTAAAAAACCACGAAGGTAGAGCAAGCCACTCTATTTTCTTGATAACTACAATGACAATTCCGGAAATAAACGCCAGAGATAAAAAGGAACTTAAATAATTACCTTTAACGAAAAATTTTTGTAAAATATGGAACAGGGCCGTATATTTCGAAGGTTGATGGGCCGAATATAAATTCAGTTTGGCCTGCAATGTAGTTGGGATTAAAGCGTCAAAATATTGAAAGAGAAATGCTTCCCATAAAATAAAAAGTAATAGGGGTAATAAAATCGTTCTCGACTTTATTGATTTTTCGTTGATTAAAACGAATATAAAAACCACGGCAGTAACGCTTAATCCGTCTATTCTTATAATCGCGGAAAGAACGCCGAACAACATCGCCCAGAAATATTCTTTGCGAATTAAATTATAAAACGATAAGGCTATAATAGCGGTGTAAAATGCGGTTTCCATTCCGGAAATGGACCAACTGATGTTCGATGGGGAGAACACATAGAGGAGGGCTGGTATCGCGGCTATTTTATCACCGGAAAATCCCTTCAAAAGAGTGTAGATTATAAATGTTGTTACACCTTCGGAAACGAGATTTATGGCAAGAGAGCTTATCTCACACGGTACACCAAAATATTTGAAGAAAGCCAACAGTAGTCCAAAAAACGGGGTTGTCGTACCGAGTACACGTTCTCCGAGGTTGTAAACAAATCCGTTGCCTACCGCGAGGTTTTCGGCATATCTGAAAGTAATATAAGCATCCTCATAAATATTTGGAATGAAAATAAAAATTATCAAACGAAGAGCGACCGCCAAAAACGGAATAAATAGAATGTTCTTATCTTCTTTAATTAACAATTTAAAGTTCATAAAATTAGTCCCTCTATCCAAGTTTCAGAATTAACATACGATGTGGAATTTAGCGGGCTTTTAGATTCTCGAGAAGTTGCGTTACCTTTACATATGCAAACAAGTAAATACAGTCTATCCGGTCTCGATTACATTATCGTGCACTGCCTGCCCGCCGAGAGGGGCAGGGAGATTACCAATGAGGTAAATCGACGGCGAACATTCGGTAGTGTTTGACCAGGCCGAGAATCGTTTGCATATACAATAGGCGATTATGGTCAAATTGGTGCTATCCTAAAACTATTTCATAGACCCACCTTCTAAAATCCGCTTTTTTAAGCGGATTTTTTTTGCGGATATTTTTATCAATAAAAAAGTTGATTTTATGCCGAGCGATATTATCTTATCGCGTGTTTTTAAAAATGGTGCTTGGAGGATTTGATGGCAAAAATTTTAGATAATGTCAAGATAGGCCCTCTCAACTGGAAAATGAGGGTGCATGTACCAAAGCTGGTCGCCAAAGCGAAGGCGGGGCAGTTTGTTATTATCAGAGTCAATGAGCAAGGGGAACGGGTCCCGATGTCTATCGCCGGGTTGGATAGAGAAAGAGGCGTTCTAACCATAATCTACCAGGTAGTGGGCAAAACGTCCGCGTTGATGACTACCGTGGAAACGGGTGGGGAAATCATCGATTGTGTCGGGCCGCTCGGATTGCCGACCCATTTGGAAAACTGGGGTACGGCTATCGTGGTTGGCGGCGGAATAGGAATCGCCCCGATTTATCCTATTGCTCAAGCCTGGAAAGAAGCCGGTAATAAGCTCTATACAATAATCGGCGCCCGTTCAGAGGACGCATTATTTTACGAGGACGAGCATAAAGCGATAGCCGATAAGCTAATCGTCTGCACCGACGACGGCTCCTACGGACGTCACGGATTTGTCACAGAGCCGTTAAAAGAGATCCTTGATAGCGGTGAGAAAATCGGGATGATAATGGCTGTTGGGCCGGTGCCGATGATGAAATTCTTATCCAAACTAACCGCGCCTTATGAAGTACCCACTTGGGTATCACTCAACCCATTGATGGTCGACGGTACCGGGATGTGCGGCGGATGCCGAGTAGCGATAGGGGATACCACCAAGTTCGCCTGCGTTGATGGCCCCGATTTCGACGGTCACAAAGTCGATTTCGATCTTCTGATTAAAAGGCTGGCTGCCTACAAAGAGCAGGAGAGGGAATCGTTCCATAGATTTGTCGAATCGCCCGACTGCAGACTTCATCAATCGATTAAAGAGATCGCACAATCGTAATAAGCTCGATTTGTGAATAACTGACTTGGTTTAACGCGTAAAGTGGTGAAAATATTCACAACTGGTAGTGGTGTGAAGGAGAATAAAATTGGCTGAGAAAATACAGAAAAAAGACCGGATGAAAATTCCACGTTCATCCATGCCCGAACAGGACCCCAACGAACGGGCGAAGAATTTTACCGAAGTCCCCTTCGGATTATCCGAGGAACAGGCCCTGCAGGAAGCGTCGCGATGTCTCGAATGCCCCAAAGCGCCCTGCATAGCCGGTTGCCCGGTCGAGGTCGATATCCCAGGATTCATTACATTAGTCATGGAAAAAGATTATGCGGGAGCGGCTCGCAAAATAAAAGAGACGAACGCTTTGCCCGCTATTTGCGGACGAGTCTGCCCGCAGGAAGAACAATGCGAGCAGGTCTGTATATTATCCAAGAAATTCACACCGGTCGCGGTCGGATACTTGGAGAGATTCGTGGCCGATTATGAAAGAGAAAACAATCTCGTGGTGATGCCCAAAATAGCTTCCCCTACCGGTTGTAAAGTGGCCGTCGTCGGAGCGGGGCCGGCGGGATTGACAGTCGCCGGGGATCTCACGCTCCTCGGGCATAAGGTGACAATCTTTGAAGCCCTTCATAAGCCGGGCGGAGTGCTTGTCTATGGCATACCGGAATTCCGACTGCCCAAAAAGATCGTACAATCGGAATGCGATTACCTGGCCGATATGGGAGTCGAATTCAAAAACTCGACCGTTATCGGCAAATCCGACACAATCGATGAGTTATTCGAGATGGATTACGACTCGGTCTTTATCGGCACAGGCGCAGGTCTTCCCAATTTCATGGGGATACCGGGAGAGAACCTAATCGGCATATATTCGTCAAACGAATACCTGACCAGATCGAATCTCATGCGGGCTTTCGATTTCCCCACATACGATACGCCCATCATTAAGGGAAAGAATGTCGCTGTTTTAGGCGGAGGAAATACAGCTATGGATTCGGTGAGGACTGCCCTGCGTCTGGGAGCTGATAACGCTTATATCGTATATCGTCGTTCCGAAGCCGAGATGCCGGCGCGGGCAGAGGAGATCCATCACGCCCAGCAGGAGGGTGTGCAGTTCAATATGCTGACCAACCCGGTTAAGTTCACTGGTGACAAAGACGGTAAGGTTGTATCCATGGAATGTATCCGGATGGAGCTCGGCGAGCCCGACGATTCCGGGCGACGTCGCCCGGTACCGATCGAAGGCTCTAATTTCACTTTCGATGTCGATCTTGTTGTTGTGGCCATCGGCAATTCCTCTAACCCTTTGATTCCACAGACCACGCCCGGCCTGGAGACCAATCGCTGGGGGAATATAGTGGTCACCGAAGAGACTATGCAGACGTCACGAGAAGGTGTCTATGCCGGAGGCGATATAGTCACCGGCGGCGCCACGGTTATTCTCGCCGCGGGGGCAGGCAAAGTCGCGGCGAGGGCAATGCATAAATACCTGATGGATAAGAAGGATATGGTTGCCGGGGAAGATTAGATCTTGGATTTATATAAAACTGGAAGGGCGGATTCAATGATCCGCCTTTTTTTATTTCAGATGAAAAATTCTATCACCTACTTTTGTTTTCGTTCTTTTAATCGGTTGATCTCCTCCATTAGGTGACGGTTCCTGATCGGGAGGCGGGCAATCCTCACACGGTACCAACGCAGGTTCCCCGGTTTTCAATTTCGAAAATCCGGCGATTACATCGGCGACATTGAAGCTGCAGGAATTATTAACATCCATCGCCACCGCCCATTCATTGCCACTACTGGCTGGGCATTCGCACACGTAACCGGGATCGGGGGAGCCGGTCTTGAGTTTGGAGAATGCCGATATAATATCGGCGATATTGAATTCTTCGTTGCCGTTGAAATCGCCGGTTACATAAATACAGGGTGGAGCATTGAGCAGAATAGAGACATCGTGGGAGCCCCAATTCGCTGTGGCCAGGTCCATATCGCCGTCATTGTCAAGGTCGGCGGCGAATATACCAACAGGATGTATACCCGTCGGATAGGATGTTTGGGGGCCAAAAGTACCGTTGCCATCATTTAGAATAATTGAGACGTGGTCGGAATTACCATCCGTAACAGCAATGTCTATATCGCCATCACCTTCCAAATCAGTGGCGAAAATCATTAAATCGCCCGCAGCCGGATAGGGCGTGTAAGAGGCAAAGGTGCCGTCACCATTATTTATAAGGACCGAAACCCTATCTGATGAAACTGTTGCCAAATCTATAGCCCCATCTCCGTCAAAATCAGCGGTAACAACCGAGATAGGATATGCACTCACTTGATAAACTGATTGGGGGCCAAAAGTAGCGTCGCCGTTATTTATTAGGACTGAAACGTTGTCGGATAAGTTATTTGATGTCACCAGGTCTATATCGCCATCATCATCAAAGTCGGCTCCGACGACTTTATATGGTTCAATTCCTACGGGATAGACCGAATGCGGAGCAAAAGTCCCGTCACCGTAGTTTATGAGCACTGAAACACTATTATCGTCCGGAGGATGATCTACGACCGCCAGGTCATTGTCCCCATCATTATCGAGGTCGGCGGCAAAAACAGTTGTAGGGTACTCGCCTACAGGATAGTCCTGGTGTGTAGCAAAAGTACCGTCGCCGTTATTTAGCAGAATGGAAACGCTGCTTGAAAAGAGGTTTGCGGATGCCAGATCGATATTTCCATCACCATTAAAATCGGCGGCAAATACAGTAATCGGAATAGAACCTGTTTGATAAACAGATCTGGAGGCAAATGTACCGTCACCATTGTTTATAAGAACCGAGACGCTGTTACCCACGGGAGATTGACTCCCGATCACCAGATCATTATAACCGTCGTTATCAAAATCAGCGGCATTAATTGACCATGCCTCAAGTTCATCTGAATAGTTGGAGTAAGGCGCAAAAACGCCAGGAGTTTCAATAACATCCAATGTGAACGACCATGAGAAACCTTGTTCCAGAGTTTCTCCGCCAGATGATTGTATCACCGTGGTAAGCACAACGGTAACCACTTCGCCCGCGTCTAAATCCTCGATCGGATCGAAAGTAGCGGTCCTGCTAGGAGCATCGTATGTAATCGTACCTTCGCTAAGTCCCGAGGATCTCGCGTTTACTACGAACGTGGAATTGTTTATGGTGGCTTCATCCATATCGATATCGAAAGTCACCGATATGTCGGTATTGACCGAAACGTCCAGTTCATTCTGCGTCGGCGCAACCGATACTACCTGGGGCGCTTGCGCGAAAACCGAAGTAGCTAATATAATTAAGCCGAAAGTTATCATCGCCGCTTTTTGCATCGCTATCTCCTTGCCTATAATATCTTATTATTCCAAGTTATCAAGAACGCTTCCTAACCGGCTATCGTTTGTAATGGTAAACGCTTTGCACACTATAAAACTGAATAACGACTTTTTGATCACAATCTCCTGATTTGGCATCGGAAGCTGTATCAAAGATGTACAAAATTTCTCGTTCTTTTTAAAATCTAATATATATAGACTGTTCTGCCAAGGATTAAATGATATTATGCGCGCCTAAAACGCGGGCAAACGATGAGCCATCGTATTATGCCGAACGTATAATACCGATAGCAGGTAAATAGTTATTTCAATAGCGCCATCCGAATAACATTCGACTTTTCATCGGTCTCTAACCGGGCGAAATAAACACCGGAGGCCAGGTCGGATGCGTCCCATGTAACATGATGTTCGCCAGCTGGAAGATCGCCGTCAATCAGGGCGGCCACACGCCTGCCTAGAAGATCGAATACCTCAAGCTTCACCTGACCCGCGTCGGGTAGGGCAAAGGTGATGTTCGTACTCGGGTTGAACGGATTGGGGTAATTTTGGTTCAACATTAGCCTTTCGGGCAATAGTTCCGTCAGATCTTCTAAGCCCGTTGGTTCGCCTGCGCCGAGAATCCGAACGCCCCACTGATTCAATGTCCCCTGGTTACCGGAAACGAGGTCGGCTATGAAAATCCTCCAGTAGCCTCTCGATTCAAGATCGAAAAAGACGCCCATACCAGACGTATCATCTGGAGGGAAATCATCGTCGTACCACCCGATGATATCATCGTCGCTGCCGCCGGATCTGTTGTGGAGGATAAGCCTGGTGTTATCGGGTGACCATATAATGAAGTATAAATCGCCGATATTAGGATGAGTGATATTTGCGTAAATGTCGATATCGTAAATATCAAGACGATCCGGTACATACAGCGTATCGAAAATACTCCCCCCGTTACCGTCGGGAATGATAATGGGATCTTCGGTCATGTAAGTAATTTCAAACATCTG
The DNA here is from genome assembly GCA_036481315.1 of Candidatus Zixiibacteriota bacterium. Classification (GTDB taxonomy): domain Bacteria; phylum Zixibacteria; class MSB-5A5; order UBA10806; family UBA10806; genus JAZGHS01. Next base: position 12,653 of record JAZGHS010000155.1, read on the forward strand.
GAGTATTTCGAAAGCGAAGAATCCGTCAGCGGGGAAGTACGAGGTGTTGCCGTTTGACGACACATCGACAGCCGCGATCCTGTATTCGATATTATCGCCAACGTTGACCGAACCTGTGAATTCTCCCTGCCAGATATTCTCATCGGAATTATAAACAAGATCAAAGGACTCGATTTGCCCCGAATTTATCCTAAATTCGACAATCGCCGACTCCACGCCGATATTATCGGTGACCGAAGCCGAGACGATCGGAGGCCAGGCGATTTCGGGCATATTGGCAAGCGATTCGTGTTCTATAACCGGAAATATCATATCGGCTCCGGCGAAGAACTCGAAAAATTCATCGGGAGCTCCGGCCGGTAACGTATTCGTCAGGCCGATATTATCGATAGCCGAGATGTAATAGTAAACCGACGATTCCTCGCCGGGTCCCGGCAGATCGGCGGAATATTCGTCCTGGTTGCCAGTGGGAGACATCTCGATCATATCGAATTCGGAGCCAGGATCAAATCGGTAATAAACTTGGGCCCCGTCCAGAGGATTAGTATGATCAAACAATGCGATCGTCTCATAGGGACCGTTGATATCCTCGGTATCTGTAAATGAGTCGTGGTAGATATCCAGGCGCACCGGCATCTGTTCGAAAATGCCGCGATCGACAAATGCCTGCCCTATTTCAATCAGATGCCCGCCATCATATAACTCGATATCGGCCTCGACAATGGCATTGGCGGCGTCTTCGAAATCGGCGGAACCGGTAAGATAGAAATGGGATTCTAAAACCAGGCGCGCGGTGATATCGTAGTTGATCGAGTTCTGTATATCCCAGAGACATCGGCTCCATATCTCTCCGTCGGCGTGAACGCCCCCGGTCATATCCTCGGGATAATGCTTATTTCGGTCGACTCTTCTGCCGGGCCAGCATATCCTCGGGATAATGCTTATTTCGGTCGACTCTTCTGCCGGGCCAGAAATTATCGACAGGTCCTTTATCCCAATCGAAAACTTGTGCTTCGTCCCAGCCGTTGGAAACCGGATGAGCGAAAGCCACGGAAATATAATCGCCGAATCCCTCACCCATGGAGCCGCCCTCGTGTGTTTGTCCCCAGTTGGGGACTTGGTTATGCTGGGTGGCGTGACCGTATTCGTGGATTACTACGTCGCAATCCTCGCCGTCGTCAACGCCGCCGGAACCGAAAGTCAACTGCCTGTTCCAGGGCGAATACCAGGAGTTATCGTCGGTGGTGCCGTTGACATCAACCCCTATGGAGAAGTTCATGATATTATCGAAACCGAGCGATTCGTAGAAATCGTGGCATTCGTTAATTTGGTAATAAACTACTACTTCCTCGAAATTATCGTTCTGCCGATTGTAATAAAAATCGTTCGGATCGGCCTCGTTGGCCCTGTTCGAAGTGGGGGAGGTATTAACATACAATCCGGATAAATAATATCTGCCGCCTTGAGGCGGATCGAGGTTTTCAAGAGTGACATCGAAACGAGCCGCCGTTAGGGCGTCGTAGTTTCCGTCGCCCGCATCGGGCAGATCCAGAGTTTGCTCGGAGACCACCGGGTTCGGATCGAACGTGTATCCGGAGCCGTCGATAAAGCACATTATATTGGATTTGTCGATAATATCTCCGGTTTGAGCGTCCACAAAAACTTGCCAGTCGCCCAGCGGTTCTTGCGCCGGAATGAGTACTTTCCAGCACAGGCTGTATTTGTTTTCGAGACCGTAAATAACCAGTTCGGTCTCGGAATCGCCTCGCAGCGATTTCATCTCGATTTCGGCCATTGAAAGTTCCTCTGCCCGTGTATCGAAAATAAGGGGGTTGATCGAGATGTTGTCGAAATGCCTGTAATCGGAGATTATGGACGATATCGCACCGTCGAGAGTGACGTTGATCAGCACGTGCGACGCGAAGACCGGTATTCCATTATAAACTTGTTGAAAACGATAATGATATCCGGATAGCGATTCCTTGGCCGAGATCAATTCACGATCGGAGCCTTTTTTATCGATACCAAGAACAGCTGAATACCGCTCTAAAAAATCGTTCGCGATATCGTTCGGTTGCACGAACTTAGAGATGAAAATAGGATAATAAAGACGTCTGGCGTAACCCTGGGCGTCATATTTATCCAGCAACGGCATATCGGCGCCCTTCTGAGGTGGGATATAAGCTTCGGTCGTTTTGTTTTCTGTCACAGGCGCTTTTTTCGCGTAAATATCGCCCGAAAATATAAATATGATAATCAAAAGAATGCTTAGAAACCGGCCAAAATTCATTACAAACCTCCTGGGTTAACTTATCCTAATATAAGGTACAACTTGATATTAACAAGAGAAAGTTCCATTGATTCACGCCGGGTATCAGCCGTGGACCAGATTGCTTGATAAAACCGTCGGATATGATTATAATACCCGCCGAGTATATATAGATGAGTGTAAGAAAAGAATCAGGTGCGAAAATGCTTAGAATTGGAGTATACGCGTCAGGGGGGGGCACTAATTTGCAGTCGTTGATCGATGCCTGCAAGGAAGGCTCTCTCAACGGAAAAGTGGCCGCCGTTATTTCCAATAACTCCAAAGCTCATGTCCTGATCAGGGCTGCAAATGAAAATATACCAAGTTATCACCTAAGCGGAAAAACTCATCCAGAAAAAGGCTCGCTCGCCAAAAGGATGCTCGAAGTGTTCGAGGAAAACGGGACAAACTTAATAATTTTAGCAGGTTATATGAAACTCCTACCGCCAGAAATAACAAAACGATATCGCGATAGGATTTTAAACGTTCATCCTGCCCTCCTGCCGAAATACGGTGGTAAGGGGATGTATGGGCAAAACGTCCATAAGGCGGTTATTGAGGCCGGGGAGAGGATATCGGGGGCTACGGTTCATTTTGTCGATGATGTCTACGATCACGGCGCGATTTTGATACAGCGTACGGTCCCGGTTATGGCCGACGATACACCCGAGAGTCTGGCCGCCAGGGTGTTGAAGGTTGAGCATAAAATACTTCCCATGGCGGCCGGTATTTTTCTATGTTAGCCTTGCTATTGTACGTTTCGATCCTGGTGAATACTCCGGGCTATACGGACCCAATAGACGGATTGAATAATTTCGCTCAATTCGAGGGAAAGACTATATCGAGTATCGAGGTTGTGCGATGCGACGTTTTCGACGATAAGATCCGTGAGAAAACTCCGTTTTATTACAGGTGGGGCAACTACCTTCATATTATAACCAAAGAGCGAGTCGTACGAAATGAGCTTCTGTTCGATATCGGCGAGCCGGTGGATTCGTTGAGGATCATCGAGAGCCAGCGAAATTTAAGGCTTCGAGGTTTTATCAGCGAGGTTTTCGTTTCCGCCGAATCCAACGGTCCGGATAGTGTCGATCTGACAATCACCACAATTGATTACTGGACCACTAAAATCGCTCTTTTCACGGAACTCAACGGCGGCGATTATGTCTTCGGCGCGTCGGCGTCGGAGGTGAATTTTCTGGGTAACGGACAGGCTGTGGAGATTGGCGGTCAAACTACAAGCGACGAGGATAGTTATTCGTTATTTGTCGGTGACCGCAGGCTCGGGGGAACGAGATATGCCGGGAGTTTTTATTACACCGGAACCACTTATGGCGACGGTCTGATAGTGTATTTCGCCCGACCGCAATACTCCCTTTCGGTAAGGACGGGGTTTCGCGCGAGATACCGTAAAACCGACGGTATCCGCCGAATGTTCTACGATGGCGACGAAGTTTTTCGATATAAAAGAATGTACCGGGAATTCGATTCGAAAATTATTTACTCGCGGGGGATGTTAAAACGGATCGACCTGTATATTAAATATAATTACGAGTTTAAAGATTATGCGCCTGATGATTTTTCCTCTCCTTTGAATTATATTATTCCTTCCGATGAAACAAAATCATATCCGTCGTTGGGATTCGGATTATCAATAATCAAGTATGATATGCAGAGGTATTTAGACGAGGCCGGCACTCCGGAGGATTTGACCCTTGGAGCGGCTGTTGGAATTTCGTTGGGACGATCCGTGCCGGAATTCGGGGCAGATTATACAGGAACCCGTCCGGAATTTTCGGTGAAATTTCTGGCGAAACCGTACAGCAGGTTATTTGTCGGGGCAAAAAACAAGATTTTCTGGTGGCGGCACAACGGCCAGGATACTGAGATAAGAAGCCGAACCGAAGCGATGGTTTACCTCAAGACAGGCGTGACTAACGTTTTAACCGCGAGATGGCTGACCGATTTTGCCTGGAGGCAAAAATCAACATACCAGTTGATATTAGGCGGGGCTAACGGCCTGAGAGGGTATCCAGTTTATCGTTTCTCCGGTAACAGGCTGGCTATAGGTAATCTGGAATACAGGTTTTACCTGCCTTTGGAAATCCTGACGGTTAGAATCGGGGGCGCGGCATTTTTCGATATCGGAAATGTCTGGCAGAGATATGAAAAGATCGATCTTGGCGATTTACGATCCAACGTAGGCCTGGGATTGCGTTTCGGACTAACCAAATCATCGACCTCCAGGGTGCTCAGGTTCGACGTCGCTAAATCGCTTTCAACTAATGACGTTTACGTCTCTTTCGGCTCGACAGTATTGTTTAGCCTGCGTTCTTTCGAGAATCATGAATAAGAAACTGATATATTTCCTTTCGGGAATAACAGCCTTCCGGTTGTTATACGCTATGATTCTTCCAATAGCCCCGCAGGAGGCATATTACTGGAATTATTCCCGTCATCCGGCGCTTTCGTATTTTGATCATCCACCGCTGGCGGCATACCTTATCAAATTGACAACTCTGCTGGGGTCATCGGCTTTTACTGTCCATCTGGCGGCTATTATATTATCGGTTTTAATGAGCCTTGCGATCTATCGTCTGGCCGAACTCATTTTCGATAGCGAAACCGCTTTCTGGAGCGTGGTGACCATCAATCTAGCGTTTATCTATGCCCTCGGCGGTGTGGTAATCACTCCCGACGCTCCCATGATGTTATTCTGGGTGATGACCATGATCGCCTGCTACTATATCGCGATCGGAGGTGGAATCGTCTGGTGGATGCTTCTGGGGATATTCTTAGGCGCGGGTTTCGTTGGGAAATACCCCATGGTTTTCGCGGGTTTCGGCGCGTTTTTATTCTTCCTGTTTTCAAAAGAAAGGGTGAAAGTTTTTGCCAGACCCGGGCCTTATATCGCCTTGATTTCCGCGTTCATAGTGGTGCTACCGGTGCTCTACTGGAATTATCAGAACGATTGGGCAAGTTTTCTCTTCCAGAGTCAGCGAAGAGCGGGGGAGATGAGTGAATTTCGTCCCGATTTCTTTTTCGGATTTATCGGGACGATTATCGGTATCTACGGTATCCTGCCTGTTCCTCTCCTGGTATGCGGGATTGTCGATTCGGTAAAGAATGCATTCCGTGAAAAGAACATGAAACTTTCTTTACTTATATGGTTTTCGATTCCGTTGGTGATATTTCTATTTCCGGTGGCCGCCCGCTCCTGGGTGAAAATGAACTGGACCGCACCGGCGTTTATCGGATGGTTCATAGCGGGAACGGCGTATTACCATAAATACTCGCCGTCGAGAAGATGGGTCAGGGTTTGGGGCAAGATAAGTGTCATGTTTCTGGCTATGTCGTTTCTGGCTATACACGCGGTATTTATCCTCCCCGGAGTATACCTCGGAAAGGGCGATTACACGGTCGGTTGGGAGGAATTAGCCGCCGAAGTCAATTCAATACGGAAGGAGATGCCCGAACCGTATTTCATCTGCGGCTACGAATATAAGACAGCGTCATTACTGGCTTTTTATCTTGACGATCACCCCGAGACGGTCGGGAATAATATCGTTGGACGTCCCGGTCTGCAGTACGATTTCTGGGCGGATCCCGACACCTTAATCGGATATAACGGCATATTCGTCTACGATGACCGGGTGAAATATAGAACCCCGGAACGTCTTTCGGAGCTTTTCGAGTCGGTTGCGCCCGAGAAAATTTTAACCGTAAAAAAAGGTGGGAAAAAGCTCACCGATTTTCATATATTCAGATGTTATGGTTATCTTGGATCAAAAGAAGAGGTGAATAAATGAGTGAAGCGGTTTTAAGTACGGATATCAAGGAATACCCCCTGTTACGACGGGGCAAGGTGCGGGACGTCTACGATCTCGACGGCAAATTGCTGTTCGTGGCTACCGATAGAATATCAGCCTACGATTGGGTTTTGCCCAACGGTATACCGGATAAGGGAAAGATATTAAACTCTATGTCGTTGTTCTGGTTTTCTTTCATCGAGGATATATTTCCACATCATCTGATCACCGGCGATTTCGATTCATATCCCGAACAATTGAAACAGTACGATTACCTAAATGGCCGTTCCATGATAGTGAAGAAAGCCAACCGTATAGATATCGAATGTGTCGCCCGGGGGTATCTTGTCGGTTCCGGATTTAAAGACTACATGGGAATATTGGAAAAGCAGGATTCCGAAGGCGATATCGATCTATATGGAAGCAAATTACCGCCCGATATAAAGCTCGCCGGTAAACTTCCCAAGACGATATTCACACCCGCTACCAAGGAAGAGGACGGTCACGATATGAACATATCGTATACCGAAATGAAAGAGCGGGTCGGTTCGGAAATTTCCCCGAAGCTCAAGGAGGCCACAATCGCCATTTACGAAAAAGCGGCCGAATACGCGCTTTCCCGGAGGATTATTATCGCCGACACCAAATTCGAATTCGGGTTTATCGACGATGAGCTGACTTTAATTGACGAGATACTCTCCCCGGATTCGTCGCGATTCTGGCCGGAAGAATCTTACGAGATCGGTAAAAATCCGCCGTCGTTCGATAAGCAGTTCATACGCGACTGGCTCGATACAACAGGTTGGGATAAAAACTCCGTACCTCCGGCCATGCCCGATGATATAGTCGCGAAAACTAGAGAGAAATATATGCAGGCACATAAGATCATAGTGGGAAATGATATAGATTGAGGGGAATAAAATGAGGATCAAGCGAGCGCTTATCGCAGTTTATGATAAATCGGGTATCGAAGAGCTGGCGGGGAAATTACGCGAGTACGATATAGAGCTTGTCTCAACCGGCGGAACCATGAAAACACTTCGTTCAGCCGGTATCGAGGTGAAATCCGTTTCGGATATTACCGGTTTCCCGGAGATACTAGACGGCCGAGTAAAGACATTGCACCCGAAGGTCCACGGGGGAATATTAGCCCGTCGCGATAAAGGGGATCATCTCTCTCAGTTATCGCTTCATAATATTACCCCGATCGATATGGTAATTGTAAATCTTTATCCGTTCGAGGCGGTAACCGCCGCGGATGATGTTGCCGAAGAAATAGCGCTCGAGAATATCGATATCGGCGGACCGACCATGATAAGATCGGCGGCCAAAAATTATCCGTCGGTATGCGTGATAACGTCGCCGTCGGAATATAGCCTCCTGATCGATGAACTCGAATCGAACAGCGGCATGACCACCCCGGAGTTTCGGCGTAAGATGGCCAAAGCCGCTTTCGCCAGAACATCATCATACGATTCGGCGATAACCGCTTATTTCGGAGGTACCGGCGACGATTTTCCCGCCGCTATGAATCTATCTTATCAATTGAAATCGACCTTACGTTACGGAGAGAA
>JAZGHS010000156.1:0-13093 GCA_036481315.1 Candidatus Zixiibacteriota bacterium
AACCGCCACATACGACTGCAGACCCTCCGCCAGCGCTATTCCCGCTGCCGCCGAGAACGCTGGAGAAATTGCCTCCGGCTGAATTGCTAGAACCCACGACGAGGGTGTTAGTCCCGGCATTAGTGTTGCTGGAACCAAAGTTGCCTTTGGGAGCAACGACGCCGTTGGGCTCGAACACAGCCATAAGCGCGCCCTCGGGCTCATAAATATTAATACCGGATGAACTTACGGATATCCTTGCCTGGGAATTGGTTTGGGATAATTCAATGCTCCCACCCTCCGCATCAGCCAGAAAATCCACAACCGGCTGTTGTTCACTGCCGACCAATAATGACAAATATGAGGAGATATCGTTGATCCCCATATCGACTGAAGGTTGTAGCCCGACATCCCCGCCAAAGCTGAAAGCAATATTAGCCCCTGTGCAGTCGGTCGCGATTTCCACTTTTGGTTGCTCGTCCGAATCGCAGGTTAAATCTATGGTGGCTCCTGTCTGATCGGCAATGATAATGACTGAAGGCGTAAGGGGACTGCCCCCAAGAAGGCTAACGTTCCCACCGGTGTCATCACCGGCGATGGATAAAACCACGTTTTCTATCAGACGTCCGCCTTCGATATCGCCCATCTCTATCTTTGACCCTGTTGCATCAGTGGTGATGATAAAATCAGGGCTGGGCCTGGGATCGGCCAGTTCAAACCACGCCGAACCCGACCCGGCACCCCATTGAGAAGCCGAATAGACTGCTCCAGCATCTTCGTTGAGTAACAGGTCCAGACTCGCGCCCAGGTCGTCGGCGTTCAGCTTTATCTCCGGATTTAAAGTGGAAATGCCCTTGAATCTGGCGCTCCCGCCGGTGGCAGTGGCGCCCAGATCCACCAGGGTGTTACCGTCTGTTTCCAGTGTCAGGTTGACCGCAACGGGATCGCCTTTCGAGTCAACGAGTGCAACGGCGGCGCCGTCAGAGACGGTCAGTTTGCCCGGCTCGGTAACCACATCGCCGTAAAGACGGGTCGAGATAAAGGCAAAAGGGGTTACTCCCAGCTCAATGCGAGGGGTCATCGGATTATCGCCGACAACCTGCATCTGAAGCCAGCGGCTCGCGGGATTGCTCGGTCCGCCGAATACGTCCTGATCCAGAGGATTAACACTTCCCAGATTTACCTGAAATGATCCATCTGAAGTTTCAACACTTTGTTCTTCGGACCAGACCATGGCGCCATCTACCGGATGATCCCATACGGTGAAAACCAGAGAGTAGTTATCGTCGGGAACCGGGTCACCTCCGCTACTCTTAAGTTGCCCTTGATAATTCATAAAATCGGCGGCAAGCTGCGCGTAGCCTGGCGCTGTCGTTAACAAAAACGACAGAGCGACAATTAAGCTGATGAAAACCTTTGATTGCATGATGCGTCTCCTGAATTATGTTGTGAAAGTTATAGGTAGCATCCGACCGTTTTACTATTAAAGGCCAAGATGGCCGATTTTACCTGCTATCAATAAAATAGTATTTTGATTATTTGCTGTCAAGTAGGAATTAAGCGGGAAATATAAATTCGGTTATTGTATGGTGAGCCGGCTTATTGTAGATATCGTGCCAATGAAGGCCTACAAATCAGCCACAGGCGGCTTAGTCCGGGGGATCGGATCTGAACAGGCCAAAAAGAAAGGGGAGTCGGTTGACTCCCTTTTTGATCTATCTGTTCTCAAATGGCCCTATTTCAGCAGCACCATCTTCCTCGTCTCAACATACTCCCCCGCCTGAATCCTGTAAAAATACATACCGGATGAATTGTCTTCGGCATCCCATACTACCTGATGATAACCGGCCCGCTGTTCTCCCTGAACCAGCGTTTCTATTCTTCGGCCGAGGATGTCGTAGATATCGACGGTAACGTTTGCAGGATTTGGTAAGCTATAGCCGATCACGGTCGAAGCATTGAAAGGATTAGGATAGTTTTGAACTATAAATCCACCAGGTAATAAATATTCCTCATCAATGCCTGTTGATTGGTCAAAATAAAAAGTTCCCATATCTGCTCTGGTACCATCGGGATCAAATGGTGAATCCGGGTCGCCGGCATCAATACAGGGCGAATCGGGTAAGAGGTGGAAATCGCCGTTTCCCCGGTCGCTAAAAAGCGGATCCTCAGAAATTTCGCCCGAACCGGGGTATGGCGTAAATGGTGTGGGTTGCCCGGAATAGCCCTGGTAGTAATCTCCCAGAACATTATTCCACACATCATTATATGAAATAAAGACGGGCGTATCACGGTGTTTGAATATGCCGTAGCGGCCATTTTCAGCGAAGATATTGTTCTTGATATAAACCGAGCCGCCACCGGCCCAATCATGATAACCATCGCGACCGTTGCCTATTATGGTATTATTTGTTAAATATGTTGTGCCAAGGTAGGGATCGAAACCGTCGTAGATATTATCGCTGATTATATTGTATTCCACATAGAGTATACCCCCAAAATCGTTCCAGATATCTATGCCATGCCCATTGTCGTGTATATAGCAATTTCTGACAATCTTGGTCCCGTAAGACGAGATGGGATTCATAAAAATACCGATATTGCCGGGGGAACTCCCCCCCTGATTGCTGTTCCGAATGGTAAATCCCTCGATTACAAAGTCGTCTATATCCAGGGCTTTAATTACATCGTTTAATCCGCCTCCATCAATGATGGTATTTTCCATCCCTGAACCGAAAAGGCTTACCCCCTCCGCCATTTGCACATTTTCGTAATAGACGCCGGGAGCTACTAAAACGGTATCGCCATCCGAGCTGATATCGATACCCTCCTGGATTGTTTCATAGTCATCAGGGATGTTGATGATGGTGGCGGAGACAGGTAGACCGATAAAACCAATGAAAATTAAGATTAGAATGTATAGCTTTTGCATTACACCTCCCCTTAAATAGAGCCAATAATAATTATAAACCTTTTATCGAATTTGGCAAGGGAATTCTGCGATCCCACATCCCTCAACCACCATAGGAAGGCCTCCAAATCTCATACAAGCGGTTCAAACCCGGAGGACAGTAAGCTTTCTAATACTACTAAATAAGAAGGGGCCGTCCATATGGCAGCCCCTTCTTCGTAATTTTCCTGTCGCGATTCATTAAACAGCTTTATTAAGCGCGACCTTTCTTCGTTTTACAACAGCAGCAGTTCCGATAGCAACCAACAGCAACCCCATCAAAAGCATCCCCCATTCGGAGAGGGTTGGGATGTTTTCGCTGGCTATGGTTATCGTGCCGCCAGTAACTGTCGGATACCACATATTATAATCCGTATCCATAAAAACAGGGTCACCGCCATCCAAATCAGGCCCGAAGATGATCTGAGTCGACTCTCCAATATTAGACGGGTCGCTGCTGATCTGTACGCTAAACTCGGCTATCTTCAAATATTCGCCGTTTGAGTTGAGTATAGTACATTCCCACGGAGGATCATACCTGCACGTGCCTAATATACACTGAGATGTATATCCCGGCTGCGGTGTATCTTGTGACGGGCCATTAAATAAAATCATTTCCCAATCGTCGAATATAGATTCTAGATTCCCTCCCAGCCGCGCCGTTATGAATTGATCCTCGGTTCCAGCCGGGAGATGAATACCGACCACATCCTCGTCGGTTTTTGCCCAGACGGGGATATCGATAACGCTTCCGGGCAAGGCGTAAATAGGCGTACCATCTACGTTACCCACAATAACTTCATCGGGATCGCCCGGATCCTGGGCAAATATCGCGGGCGCGGTAATTAGAATTGACAAAACGATTGAAATAGTTTTCATAATTCCTTCCAGTTCCGGCCTAAAATCAGGCTTTCCTAAATTAATATGATGAGTTTTTGCCAAAGTCCTGTTGGCTTTTTACAGCCCCACCGATGCGAATACTATAATAATATATAAATAAATATTATTGTCAAGGCATTTTAGGAAGGATTTGAAATTGTACTTCTAATCTAAAAGAATTGAATATGCTGTTGTCTAAAATAAACATAGCGTTAGCGCCTTATTAAAAAACACTCCTTATTTCTTCGTTTCACAACAGCCACCGTTCCCGCAACCAAAAAAAGTAACCCCATCAAGAGCATCCCCCATTCGGAGAGGGTGGGGATATCGGCAGTCGCGACGCCCTGTACAATAAGCGCAGGATCTCCATAAAGGTTGTAATCAAACATGTTCAGATATTCATAAAAATGATCGAAGGCAAAATTGGAATTACAATAGAATTTAGAATTATATAAAGCTTCGCCGACTTTTTCGGGTCCTTCGGGACCGTCGATCATAAATCGATTAAATTCGTAACACATTGATTGGGCGCCGCCCGGTACGGTCGGCCAGAGGGCGGCGGCCGCCGCGGAACGGGACGCGCTGATAACCCCGGAAGATGCCCCAATGGATGGATTCGTAAGCAATTCCACTCCCAACCTGCCATACGGATTCGGTTCGGGGAAACCTACATTGCAGGAAATGGCGAACACAATAGAAGGATAATCATCATCGAGATTGGACGTATTTAAAATAAACGCCGGCATGGCAATCTCCTCGTATTCGGTGACCCCATCACCGTCGTCCCATGCCCACACTGACCGCGATGCTCCGAGAGCAGATCCATGACCGGCCCAGTTTACTACCGCATAGCTATTGTTGCGCCAGTCGTTAATAAACGCCGCCTCGCTCACCGCCGGCCACAAATATTCCGACTGTTCCAATCCGGCTCGTTCACTATAATGGCTTATGCCCCAACCGCTCATTATCTCGTCTTCCAGATGAGCCATACAGGTCGCACCGTCCACTTTCGGATATCCGGAATAATCCTGATTTTCGAAAAAGAGCAACGTTCCCACATTAAGGGCGTTTCGTTTCCAATTTCCGGTATCCTGCTCGAATGCGACCAGCTTATTCAAAGCGTAAGTTATATCGCTCGGGTTACTGGTTGGAATTCGCCCCACATAAACCTCGGCTAAAAAATCGGGCCTATCCTGAATAAATTCTCCGCAAAAGCCGTCGCCGTCGTAATCCCATGAATCACTTTCGAGATCTGATAAATCCGCGTAATAATAGTCGGTCGGTACTTCTCCCCCGTACTCGAAAGGATTGCCCGGAAGATGGACATGATTATTCGGGTCGGGGTAACAATATCGCATGGGAACCGTTTCGCAGTTTCCGACAATTAGCACGTATTTCGTATTCCAAGCGATATAGTTATCCCTTAAGAAATTGCGGATTTGCTCGGCCAGGTCTCGGCCGTCCAGATTGACAATCCGGTTTTCAGTGATGAGCGCTGTCACCACACCATATCCCAGTGATTGTTTCCAGGGGATAAAATCCGACGCCGCTACCGAGTTATATAAAGCCTCAGTGGTGATTATCAGATAATCGTAAACCTCCAGCGGATCTCTCGTGGGATTGTCGAGGGGCAAATACTGTCCGCTCATCTGATTATAATTTATAAACAAGTTCGAGGCTCGATTATCGGCGAGAGTATCCCATTTTGACTCGGTTACTCTTGCCTCCTCAGAGCTGCCGGGAATCGGCAGATCGTACTGGATCGTAATTTCGGCGGCACTATAGAAAATCAATTTTCCTGATTGCGGAAGATAGCTAAATGGATAGAAAGAAACCGAGGCGTAAGCATATTTACGCAAACCGCCCGACATAATTAATTTTCCTCCTATTTCCGGGTAAGCCTTGTTAGAGGAATATGTCTCATCGTTATTTAAGTGGTATTCTTGTCGAACCTTTTCGATAGATTCTCTATATATCGACGGATCGTCAAGCGGTAATGGAGGAGGCGATGGAATAATCTTATATGTCCCGTTCAATTGACGAGAATCGAGACGACGCACTGACGCTGACCTAACTTTCGCCCCCGGCGGTAAGGCGATCAGGAAGTTTTTAGCGGGAAGCATCGGCTTACCCGGTTCCGTAAGATAACCGAAATCGTCAATCTCAATTCTTTGTTCGCCGTTTTCAGTTATGATCCTATAGTCACCCGCGCTTACCGTGAGAGAAAGCTCCTCCGCCTGTAATCCTGCGGAAAATAAAATTACCGTCGTCGCGATAAGCGACGATATCATCAGTCGAAAACACACCGTGCTATATTTTTTCGATTCGGGCAGCATTATAAATTCCTCCATCCCGCCCCATTCGGTTAGTTCGCGTAAGTAAGTTAATCCCGATACGGGAAGAAGTCAATCTCTTAATGGTCTACGGCATCAGCCAATTTCGGCGGATTTGGCCAGGACGGCTCTTTTTTTCCTCACAACCGCCGCCGTCCCGAGTACCAGCAACAGTAAGCCCATGATCATCATGCCCCATTCGGAGAGGGTGGGTACGGGTAAGCCGCAACCAATACCAAAAGCGCCAATATCGACACCGCCTTCACCTGCGCCCACACAACATGAGGCATTAGCCAAATATAAATCGCCGTTATCAGGGTCGCAAAACATGGGGTCGCAATCGATGTTCCCTTCGCCTCCCCAGCCGCCTTGAATGTCGCAATAGGTGATTACCGGTGGTCCGCCATATGAATAAATCTCCGGCCCATCTGGTGCGCTATTACCCCATAAGATAGTGTTGGTTATTACCGGAATGGAATTCCAGCAAAAAATCCCGCCGCCATTGTAGTCGGCTGAATTTCCGCTTATGGTATTGTAGTTGATCGTGGGACTGGAATCCCAGCAAACAATCCCGGCACCTTCAAAGCTGGCTGAATTTCCGCTTATGGTATTGTAGTTGATCGTGGGACTGGAATCATGGCAACCAATCCCGGCGCCTGAGCCGGCTGAATTTCCGCTTATAGTATTTTTGCTGATCGTTGCACTGGAATACTGGCAATCAATCCCGGCGCCGGTCTGGATGACTGAATTTCCGCTTATGGTATTGTAGTTGATCGTGGGACTGGAAGAATTACAACGAATCCCGCCGCCATACGTAGCATGACCGTTTTGTATCGTGAATCCGGTAATAACAGCGCTATTATCTTCACCGTTTAGAAAAGACACAACACTTCCTGACTGGTTACCATCAATAATGGTTGAGGAGATATACGATGGATCACCGGCGTCCAAAAACCATGAGCCGACGACAATATTCTTGCCGTTGAAGTCAATGTTCTCGACATAAGTACCTGAGGCAACCCGCACCGTGTCGCCGTTAGAACTGGCATCTATACCTTCCTGGATGGTCTCGTAATCTACCGGGATGTTGATTATATAGCCACAGCCTACTCCAGAAGCGCCAATATCAACACCGCCTTCTCCAGCACCTACACAACATGAGGCAGCATTCAAATAAAAATTGTCGTTTTCAGGGTTGCAGAACATGGGATCGCAATCGATATTCCCTTCGCCTTCCCAGCCGCCCTGAACGTCACTATAGGTGATTACCGGCGAGGATATGGCATGCAAACTAATTTCCGGATCAAATGGCGCGCTATTACCCCATAGGATAGTGTTGGTTATTACCGGGCTGGATTCCCAGCAACAAATCCCTCCTCCGCCGCTCCAGTAAACTGAATTTCCGCTTATGGTGTTGTTACTGATCGTGGGATTGTTTAACGAGCAATAAAGCCCGCCACCCCATTGTTCGGCTGAATTTCCGTTGATGATATTATACTCGATCATGGGATTGGAGTTGGCGGTGCAATGAATCCCGGCGCCACCGTCGGCTGAATTTCCATTGATGGTGTTGCTGGTAATGATAGCATCGGAATTTAAAGTCAAACGAATCCCGCCGCCGCGATCAGCTGAATTTCCGCTTATTGTATTGTAGATGATCGTGGGACTGGAATTATCCCGGCAATAGATCCCGCCGCCATCCGTAGCAAGGCCGTTTTGTATTGTGAATCCGGTAATAATGGCGGTGTTATCTTCTCCATTTACAAAAGTCACAACACTTCCTGACTGGTTGCCATCAATAATGGTTGACGAGATAAACGAGGTATCACCGTCGTCCAAAAACCATGAACGGAGGACAATGTTCTTGCCGCTGAAGTCAATATTCTCGACATAAGTGCCTGAGGCAACCCGCACCGTGTCGCCGCTGAAACTGGCGTATATACCTTCCTGGATGGTCTCGTAATCATCCGGGATGTTGATTATATCGCCACAGCCTACTCCAAAAGCGCCAATATCAACACCGCCTTGACCGGCACCGACACAGCAAGAATGGGAATGCAAATAATAATTACCAGTATCGGGATAGCAAAACTGCGGGTCACATGCGATGTTCCCTTCGCCTCCCCAGCCGCCTTGAATATCGGAATAGGTGATTACCGGCGGTGTCCCGGATACTTGGATCTCCGGTCCATTTGGTGCGCTATTACTCCAGAAGATGGTGTTGGTTATTACCGGACTGGAATCCCAGCAACGAATCCCGCCGCCCCGGTTGACGGCTGAATTTCCGCTGATGGTGTTGTTGCTGATCGCGGGACTGGAATCCCAGCAAAAAATCCCGCCGCCGTCTCGGGCTGAATTTCCGATGATGTTGTTGTTGGTGATCGTGGGACTGGAATAAATGCAACTAATCCCGCCGCCGTTCTGAAAGAAGGTTGAATTTCCGCTTATGGTGTTGTGGTAGATCATAGGACTGGAATTATCGCAATAAATCCCGCCGCCATAGTAGTCGGCATAATTCCCGCTTATGGTGTTGTTGCTGATCGTGGGACTGGAATTATCGCAATAAATCCCGCCACCAAAGCCTTCCAGAACAACACCGTTTTGTATGGTGAATCCGGTAATAATAGCGGTGTTATCTTCACCATTTTCGAAAGTCACAACACTTCCTGACTGGTTACCATCAATAATCGTTGACGAGATATACGATGGATCACCGGCGTCTAAAAACCATGAACCGACGACAATATTCTTGCCGCTGAAATCGATGTTCTCGACATAAGTACCCGGGGCAACCCGTACTGAATCGTCGTCGGAACTGGCGGCTATTCCAGCCTGAATATTCGGTTGGTCATCAGGGATGTTAATTATAGTCGCCGATGCAGACGTAAAAACGACTGCAGCGAATGCCGTCGTGAAAATTATGGCCCTTCTCATTATTTCCTCCAGATAGCTATATATCCAGTGGTCGATCACAGATGCAAATAAGGTATGTCCATAATATAGATAATCATTTCCATTTAAATGTCAATGTATTTGTGGTATTGTAAGAGATCTGTATTAACCGGTCACACCTCATTCCCCAACCGCCGGGGCTATTAGTCAAATGTCTGTAACAATAGAGGGATCGATAATAGTTCATAATGAGTTGATGTAGATAGCGGGCGATGGGGGTCGAACCCACGACGTCCAGCTTGGGAAGCTGTTAGACTTTGCTTAGTACGCCTCTTTTCCTCCTTACAACAGCCACGGTCCCGAGTACCAGCAACAACAAACCCATAATCAGCATACCCCATTCGGAGAGGGTGGGCACATTGGCTCCGTCCTGATCATACAATTGAAAATCGTCCATTGTCGGTGTCGATAAATCATTAGGCGATCTGCCCGTAAACCTGATTTTAAAATCGTCGTAATAGCCACCCCAGTCGTAGGGATCGCTTTGCCAGATAAAGTTTTCATCCTTATAGAATGAAATAGTGTTATCTTCGTTAATATTTGCGACATAATGATGCCAGTCGCCATCTTCTGAGACCGGGTACGGGACGCTGTATCCACTGCCGATCGGCGGGACACAAACTAATTCGCGTTGTCCCGAAGCAGGGTAGATACTTATTCCCATAAGAGGATTATCCGTTACCGGATCTGCCAAATATATTCCCATAAAGTTATTGACCGAATAGTCGCTTGTGGTCTTAACCCAGAAATCGATCAGCGGCCGCATATCGGCAAAAGAGTAAGTTACGTTGGAGGATACAATTCCAATTGTGTTTGTACCGAGGTTGACAGCATAACTGCCCTGATGACTATCGTTATTTATAAATCCGCCGGCGTAATCCTGTGTCCAGGTTCCGGGATCGATTGTGCCGCTTTCCCAATCCTCGCCGAATACCAATACCCCCTGACAATAGCCAGTCGAAATCATTAATAGAACAAAACAGGTCGCAATCGCAGTCTTCATTGTTGGTTTCCCTTTCATATTTTATTTAGCTGCTCACCCGGGCCTTAATCGGATACCCATAAGGCCTACTTAAGAAGACACATACGCATTATAATAATTAAAGACATTCCTGTCAATTCGAATCGTTAATCTATTGTTTTATACGGTGCTTTTTATGCCTATACAAGAATTATTGTCAGCTATCCCGCCTCCGGGTATATCGATATAACGCTTGCAATTATCTGAGAATATCTTATAATAAGCTACTTCGATGATAACTTGGGATGTTGGGATTAAACTTAAAAGAAAAGAGTGAAAAATGAGAACAATTTTTAAGCTCATAGCTACATTATCTTTCTTTTCGCTGGCGCTGGTGAGTTGTCAGGACGGATCGGTGCTTACAAGCCCGGATTCAGCGCAAAGCGGCTCGCTGTCGAATCTAACAGTTATATTGTCCGCCGTTGGGGATTATGTCTGGCTCGATGAAAACATGAACGGAATACAGGACGACGGCGAAGGCGGGTTATCGGATATCGAGGTTACTCTTTACGATTGCCAGGAAGATATATACGCCTCGACTACGACCGATGAGGAGGGTCATTACGTTTTCGACGGTCTCGAAATGGGAGAATATATGTTGGGATTCGAGGCACCTGACGGTTATCAATTTTCGCCTCAGGATGAAGGTGATGATGAAGTTGACAGCGATGTCGATCCCGAAACCGGTTTGACCGAGTGCTTCGAGCTGGAAGCCGATTCGGAGAATTTATCGTGGGATGCCGGATTGTTCATGTCGGCCGACGATGATTGCACCTACGGCAAGGGATTCTGGAAAAATCATTGCGGATTTGGGCCTCAGGATGATCTGGTTTCCGACCTTTTGCCAATTCGATTAGGCGATGAAGGCGAATATTCGATCAATGTTGAAACCACGGAAATGGCCTATGATATCCTGGGGCAACATTCCTACGGTCAACCGTCGAACGGGATCACCAGGCTATACGCACATTTCCTTACGGCTAAACTTAATATCGCCAATGGGGCCAGCGACGAAGATATCGCGGATTTGATCGAGGAAGTGGATGATTTTCTGGCCGATAACGATTACGAATCATGGGGCGAGTTAGGCGAAGAAGACAGGCAGGCGATTAACGACTGGAAAGGGACTTTGGAGGATTACAACGAGGGCGAGATCGGCCCCGGTTCGTGCCACGATTTTATGGTTAATTAACGTTCGATCGAAAGTATCTGAAATTAAAAAGCCGGCGGGATGCGTTCCGCCGGCTTTTCTTTATATTTATTTAAAAAGAATTGTCTCCCCTATTTAATTTCTCAGCGGACGATAGGGGTCGAACCCACGATGGCCAGCTTGGGAAGCTGTTAGACTTTGCTTAGTACGCCTCTTCTCCTCCTGACAACAGCCACGGTCCCAATCGCTAGCAATAATAATCCCAATAGGAGCATGCCCCATTCGGAGAGGGTGGGCACATCGCTATCGAGATCGGTATCGATCAAAACAATATCTCCGCCGTTGCCATTTTCGTTGGCATGAATATGCTTCCCGGCGGCAGTGGCGTACATACCATCGTCCGATATATCCACTGAAAAAACCGAACCCGGCATGTCAACGGTGTGCATCAGATGCGGAGTATCATCTCGCTGGAAAATATGGACCTCCGGATTTAGATTCGCGGCATCACCCCAGCTGCCAACTACGAAGTATCGACCGTCGCCGGTGATGTCTACGTCACCGGGGGTTTCCTGATAAGTTCCGTTTGATTGCGGATAATCATAAACCCAGAGCGGCGTCGAGGAACCGGGATTGTGGACTACAACCTTGAGGGTATTGAATGAGGAAGAATACCAGCATGAGACAATGGTAGTGCCATCGGTAGATATCGCTATCCTTCCAACGTAATAACCCCCTGCCGACCATGACCATAGCTCTTGATACGACGACCCATTCCAATTCGTAACCTTAAAGCTGGACCACCCGTAAGCTATAAGGTTGCCGTCTCCGGAAATGTCAAGTGCGCTATTAGTAGCTCCCATAGATATTTGATCGCGAACACTCAGAACATCCCTATCGAAGACTACAATAGTCGACAGGGCTATAAAAGCGGTATAGCGACCATCAGCGTTAATCTTTACGTATCGAGGAAATCCTAAGCCTGTAGCTTCATAATTAACCAGGGGGGTCGACGAATTGGCATCAAATAACAAAAGATGAGCATCAGTTCCCGGTGGAGAGGCTATCGCGGCTATAGTAGAGCCATTATCAGATACCGCAATCGGCCCATAATTGGTAGTATTATATCCTCCAAAATCCGCCGTCCAATCCGGAGTGCCATCTCCAGCCCCAGTCCATTTAATTACGCTCACACCGCTACCGTCTTTATCAATCGCGCCCAATGTAAAGGCATCATCGCCAGCATCGGTATAAAACTCATTACCACTGTATGTCCATTCGGGAACACCACCTCCGTCGGATGCAAACAATTCTGCTTCTTTCGGGGAATTTAAATAAGTTCCCGCAAACACATGACCGTCAATTGTGTTGGAAGTCGTATTGTAGATAGCAATTGCCAAATAATTCGACCAGACGACAGAAGGATCAGGGAGTAAAGTTACATTACCCAAACGATGGAATCCTTCATCTCTTGAAAGTACGGCTCCATCATCGGTATTGCGAATAAAAATAGCTTCTTCATATGCAGATTCAGCCCAAACAGGTAAAACAAAAATAATGAATACAAATAATAATCCTAAAGAAATTTTCAAAAATAACGTTTTCCTCATCTTCCTATCCTTTCTCATTATCCGATGTTTATTATTCCTCTAATAGAACCGTTTTTAAATCAAGAACACTTATCGATGAAGTTACATTGAAAAAACAAATGTGGGGCTATCCTTAGCCCACACAATTACGAATCTCCCTTAATATAAATCCATTTTGCGGAGAATCAAGTCCTTTTTATGTCAGCCCCCATTCCACAATCGTATGGCGGCACAGGAAGA
>JAZGHS010000157.1:0-5402 GCA_036481315.1 Candidatus Zixiibacteriota bacterium
TATCGACCATCATGGTAAGCTCTCCTACAAGCAGGAAATTATCCTCCGCTATAATTTTGGCCAGCTCCAGATCGAGGCCGACGAGTACCGGCACGGTAACCATGATATCGGTCTCACGGCGGTTAACTAACAGCTCGACCTCGGCGTTGAGTTTCATTACTGTGCCGTCCGATGGTACCGTGCTGATGATTACGCCGTCGGGCTTGGTATCGTCGGTCAGCCAGATTATACCGCCCGGTTGAAGACCCTCTTTTTCGAGCAGGAATCTCGCCTCGCGCAGTGAATACCCCTCGATTTTCGGCACGGTCGCCGACGCCGACCCTTTACTGATGGTCAGTATTACTCGACGTCCTTTCTTGACAATAGACCCGCCCTCTGGACGTTGGCTGATAACGCTTCCTTTTGGTCTTTCCGGATCGAACTCCTCATTACCTTTGATCGTACCGAGCCCCGCCTCCTGTAGCTTAGCCTCGGCCGCCCGCAATGTGAGATCGACAATATCGGGGACTCTGGTCTCCGAGCCCTCTCGAACCATAAGGGGCATGACGATGAAGTTCATAATCAAGGCGATTATGAGCAATCCGCCAAAGAATACGCCCGCGGTTATTCCGACGCCGATTAGTTTGTCTTGACTTGTTTTCTTTATCATAATTTTTTAAGTCTCGCGAAACCGCCGCCCCCGATTCCGTGCTTATGGGGCCAACTACGATAGATCCCGATTTCAGATTTAAACGGCTCAATCATCGAAGAGTTTCCGTCCTCCAGAGTGAAATCGGGGTTTGTTTCGAGAAATCCATAAACTACTTCTTCAATCTCCTCCGGCTCGGTTGTGCATGTGGAGTAGACTAAAACTCCACCGCTTGTTAACATCTCCGACGCTTTCTTTAACATTCTGCCCTGGAGTTCGGATAAATTATCGATATCCGATTGGCTTTTGGTCCATCTCAAATCGGCGTTGGCGGCCAATGTCCCCAATCCGCTGCAGGGTACGTCGAGCAGAATATATCCGAATTTTTCGTTCGTTGCAAATTTAAAAATATCATTTTGAATAATCTCTATGTTCTCAAACCCGGTTCTTTCGATATTTTCTTTTAGTTCATTTAAGCGATCCCGGCTATTATCCAATGAAATTACCCTGCCTGAATTCCCGACCTTATCGGCCAGAGCGATCGATTTACCTCCCGGAGCGGAGCAAAGATCGAGCGCGGTCGCGCCCTCCGGGGGATCTAAAAGATAAACCGGCAATCCTTGCGATTCATCCTGGACATTGAGCAAACCGGTCTTAAAAGCCTTCGATTTTAAAACGGCGGAGGTATCGCGGCATTTAATGAAATCGGGAAAGTATTTTGATTTTTCCGCCTCGATCCCATCATTTTCGAGTAATTCGAAAACCTCGTTCAAATCGATCTTACTTGAAATCACTTTCAGATTAATCCGGGGTCGGATATTGCCTGATACTAATATTGCCTCGGTCTCCTCGAAACCGAATCTATCCAACCATCTTTTTACCAGCCATTCCGGGTACGAATGGTAATTCGTAAGGTAAGAAACGGGATCTTTCGCGGGATCGGGGAACGCGATCTTTTTCCTGGTTGAATTTCGTAATATCGCGTTTACGAATCCCGCCTCTTTTTCGGACAACGAGTTTTTGATCAGCGCTACGGTCTCGTTGACCGCGGCGAAATCGGGGATACTCCGGGTCTGAGTCAATTGGTAAAGCCCAAGACGGAGGGCGGCGAGAATCTCCGGTTTTTGTTTTTCAAGGGAGGCTTTGATCAACGATCGCGCGATGTAATCGAGTTTTTTTTTATACCTGATGGCGCCGTTGGTTAATTCCCAGGCCAACCCGAGATCCTGTTTTGAGATTTCCGATGGTATTATCGAACGCAAGATGTCGCCCGGGTCTCGCTGGATTTTTTCGTAAATCATTAAAGCACGCCAGGCGAGTTTGCGGGATATGGACGATGCTTCGCTCACACCAATTCCAACGGATCCATCAGACGTTCACCCAGCTTATGAAATTGACTCTTCCTGTGAACGATCAAACCTTTGACCCTTTCGGGTTCCATACCGAAACCGAAAATTAGAATTTCCTCAGGTTTTATTTGTCCTTCGGGGACCTGGTTGATATCGGCGAATAAACAATCATTTTCGATTCTTATATTATCGATAAAAGCGCGGGCGTCGATCTCTACCTCTTTTTCTTTTCTAATTCGAGTGACAATCAGATTATCGGATGAGAGAATCGATTCTATCTTACCAGGGTCGATTTTCATCTCGGGTTCAATCAAAACCTCATATCGTGCGTGATTTAATTGTTTTGTCAGCGACGGAGATTTAGCGAAGTATTGTTTGTGATTCTCGATAAACAATCCGGCGGGAAGAGTTTTGTTAAGGGAAATTATATAGTCCTCGCGGAACGGCTGCGTGAGTTGGATATCGAGGTATTCCGCTTCCGATGTGTAACCCAGAGGCAAAGGAGGCCCGAAGGAGATTTTTATATGAGGATGAAAACCCTCGCTGTAGGCCACCGGGATATCGCTTCGCCGAACGGCCCGGTAAATCGTTCGGATTGTATCCAGATGAGACATGAATCTAATATCATTATCGCGACGATAACGTATACGAAGTCTATACGAACCCGGAATAGTATTGGATTTAGGCGCGGAACGACGAGACCTGCGGCCGAATCCGTCGCTGGTTTTCGGGGGCTCCCCTTTTTTCCCGTCGAACTTCGTTTTAGGAGGGATGGCGTTCTTTGAATCTTCATTATCTTTGAGCAGGAACTTTTTCGGTATTCCTTTATCTATATGATCCCACGGCAACGGGGCTGTTTCATCAAGCTCGCGGCGATAAAAATTCATGTTCTGCCCGGCATCGCGGAAAGCCCTGTGCCATATTGCCGGATCGAACCACTCCGACCAACCGTCGAGCCTCGATCCGTTTTGGAACGCGTTTGCGATAACATCTCCGAGTCTTCTATCGCCTCTACCAATGACACCCTCCAGGATGGCCAGGTCTAAGTTCGGATATTTAATCTTAACGTTTGGCTTTCTTACGCCCCTTGATATTCTGTGTATTTTATTCTTCAACTTTTCGATATCGGCCTGTTCCACCCATTGCCATGGAGTATGACTCTTGGGATTAAAAGGGGAGACGGTTACGTTGATATCCAATCTTCCTTTTCCCTTTTTAGAGAGAAAGGCTATTTTACGCAATAGAGAAACGATACCATCGATATCCTCCAACGTCTCGCCGGGCATACCGATCATGAAATAGAGCTTGATCGATCTGTAACCCTCGTTGACCGCGAATTCAGCCGCGGCGAAGATTTCATCGTCGGTAATATTTTTCCCCAACGATTTTCGCATCCTTTCGGTCCCGGCCTCCGGAGCGATCGTGAGGCCTGTTTTCCGGGCCCCGCCTATTGTATTTAGCAAAGAGGAGGTGATAGTCTCGGGCCTTAACGACGGTAGTCCGATAGCGATCTTCTTAGCCGCCAGAGGGGGAGCGAGAGTTCCGAGAAGCTCGTCTAAATGTTTATAATCGGTCGAAGAGAGCGATAGAAGAGTAACATCCTCATAACCTGTCTCCGATACCGCCGATAAGATATGTTTTGAAACCTCTTTCGGGTCTCTTTGACGTTGAGGTCTGTATTGAAATCCCGCCTGGCAAAATCTGCATCCCCGGACACATCCGCGCATTATCTCAACAGAGAGGTGGTCGTGGACGGTCTCGACAAACGGCACGATCGGTTTTGACGGATAGTACTCCGTTTTTAATTCTCTGACAGTCACGTATTTAATTTTCTCGGGGACATCGGGGATCAGTCGGTTTAACGCTACGAAATTTCCGTCGGAATTATATTCCGGTTCGTAAAATTGAGGAATATAAATCCCCTCGATCCTGCCAAGGTTTACGAGGGTCGCTTTTCTATCCAGACCGTGCTCTTTCGCTTCCTTAACACAATCGATTATCGAATGGATAGATTCTTCAGCGTCACCGATAAAAAAACAATCGATAAAGTCGGCTACAGGCTCGGGGTTCATTACCGACGGCCCCCCCGCAATGATAATAGGATCGGATTCGGTTCTTTGCGATGAGTATAGCGGTATACCGGCTAGATCGAGCATCGAAAGAGTACCGGTGTAAGTCATCTCGTAGGTCAGATGGAATCCCAGTAAATCGAATTCTTTTAGAGGGGATGTAGTTTCCAGGGAGAATAGGGGTATATTCTTTTCCCTCATTCGCTGTTCCATATCGGGCCAGACCGCGAAAGCCCGTTCGGCAAGGCAATCCTGCCGATTATTTATCAAGTTATATAGAATTTGCATCCCCATGTAAGACATGCCTATTTCGTACATCTCCGGGAAACAAAGCGCGATCTTCAAAATGTCCCCGGAATGAGGTTTTACGATCGAGTTTAGCTCATTTCCGACGTAACGGCCTGGTTTTGTTACGAAAGGTAGAATTTCCCCTTCGACTCTTTGCCATAATTGATTTTTGTATTTCAAAAAAGTAATCTCCCGATTATTAGAATAACTCCTATCTCGACACGACCGAATATACTTCCAAATCGATAATTTATCAACATCCTCGCAAAACTATTGGGCTCATTGATTAAATTGAGGACGAGATTACCATATTGCTTACCGGTTTTATTATGATAGATTGACAAACCGAAATCGGAGACGTATATTTTTGTCGGATAGTGTTTGGATAAACGGACGGATTTGGAATTAGGTTTCTTAAAGGGGGACCCGATGGCGTTATCAAAAGGCGGATGGGCCGCCATTATCATAATCGGATTGATCCTGATTTTCGTATTTTCGACGATATCTGTCTATAACTCGTTAGCCCGTAAGGACGTAAAAGTTGAGGAGGCCTGGGCAGAAATAGATAATATGCTTCTTCGCCGGAACGATCTGATCCCCAATCTTGTTGAAACAGTTAAGGGGTATGCGACACACGAGAAGGAGCTTTTCGAGAATATCGCCAATGCCCGCTCGAAACTGGCTGGATCTGCCACGATACCGGGTAAGATAGGCGCCGCAAACGAGATGAGTGGTTTTTTAGGACGTCTTCTGGCTATCGCGGAGAATTATCCGCAGCTTAAGGCCAATGAGAATTTTATGAAACTTCAGGATGAATTGGCCGGAACCGAAAATAGAATCGCTGTCAGCAGGACACGTTATAATAAAGCGGTTAAAGAATTCAACACGGCCATCAGGGTTTTCCCATCGAATATTATGGCCGGAATTCTAGGTTATGAGAAAAAGGAATTCTTCGATGTTCCCGAGACATCCAAAGCGTTGCCTGAGGTGAAGTTTTAGATTCGGAGAATGTTGTAATGTAAACTCTCCCATGGTGTAAGGGGGAACGATAATTTGCGGGCCGGGCGG
>JAZGHS010000158.1:0-14297 GCA_036481315.1 Candidatus Zixiibacteriota bacterium
TTTGCCTCGGTAGCGAAGAAATAAACAATAGGACCGACAAGAAGCCCCCCGAGCATGGGTACGAGGGGGATCAGCCAGTTCATGGTATGGCCGAAAAATAGATCCCGGAAGTTTAAAATCAGCCAGCGAAAAAGGACCGCGCCAAGCCCGGTGGAGATACCCACTATAAATGAGAGCGCGATCAGCGACGCGTTTTCGGAGATTTTAATCTTATCCGTTATTCGCCGAGGATAATCGGCGATATGATCACGCAAGCTCATAGCTCGATAGATATTTGAGATAATGGCCTTTTTGTCAAATTACTTATTAAGGAATAAGGAAATCATGTGGGTATTCGGGAATATATTTGAGAGAAGTTTTTAGCCGATATCGAGATATTCGGCGTTATCGATATTAAATTCATCTCCATCGATCATCCTGGTTATCGAGACGCCCTCTTCTTGAGATAGATCGATGATTTTAACGTCGGCCTTCTCGAACATACCGCTTTCATTTCCTATAACCTTGATCTCGGGATTTTCCGGGTCCGAGGGGTTATTTCTGGCCACGATTCCAATCTCCTTGTTGGACATAGTGACTATAGTCCCGACAGGGTATATGCCTATAGCGTTTACGAATAATTTCAACAGGAGCGGATCAAAATCTTTACCTACACGATTAACCATGTTGGTAATTACCTCGTCCGGCATAATCGTTTTCCGGTGATATACGCGTCCCGACGACATAGCGTTATAGGTATCGGCTATACTGACAATGCGTGCGTATAGCGTAGGCATTCTCCTGTTCAACAACTCCGGGTAGCCGGCGCCGTTATAGCTTATATGATGCTCGAAGATAGCCGTGGATGCCCGGGCAGTTGTCTCCTCCACCGCCCTGGTTTTATATAGAAATTTGATGCCGAAAACGGGATGCTTACGCATCAACTGCCAATCGTTATCGTCGTATTCATCCGGCTTGTTGATCAGTTCCACGGGAAGCTTCATTTTCCCTATATCGTGAAGTAGAGCCCCGACTCCCAGTTGAGACATCCGTTTCTTATCCAATCCCAGATGATATCCCAGAACAAGCGAGAGCACGCAAACATTGACAGAATGCACGTACGTGTAATCGTCAAAATGACGTAATGTGGTAAGTTCGAGCATTGCGGATTCGTCTTTGAGTATAACGTCGACCAAGCCCTGCACCGCCCTTTTGGTTTTAGCGATATTGACAGTATTCTGGTTTTTAACCTGATGGGCGTTATTCTGTACAACCGCCAGAGCGGAGAAGAATGTTTTTCGGGCCTTCACTCTAATCTTCTTCGCTTCATCTTCGTCAATCGGCAGGTCATCTTCGACAGAATACTTGTTGGGAGAGACCCTCTCGATGCGAAGATCATTTAAACGAGATGCTATCAGACGGTAGTTTTCCTCGGCGTCTTCACCCGGTTCGAATCCGCTTAAGAAGAAAATAAATTTATCGAGTTCTCGGGGATCCAGAGACTCCATGAAAGTAAATCCCGAAATTCCCAATTTTCGCCAATTTTCGAGAAAATAGGTCATTGCGTCGTCGCTTTCACGGCTCGATTTCAAACGAACATCGCAGAGGTAAATGTACCCGCCTTTGGCGTTCAACGTAAAATCCGATTCCTGGTTGAAGATTTTCTTCATGACCGACCGAAGCTGGTTTCCCTGTTCGATATATCGATTGTTATTGGGTTCGTACATCGACGCTATTTTTAAAGTCGCGAATAAAACGCTAATAAACTCACGTCCGAGCTTGTCGAGAGTAATTTCCTGGACTTTTTGATCGTCCTGAATCTCTTTTAAGGATCTATCAAACAAGACGATCTCCTTTTTTCACCTTGTTCAAAATACGCCTCGCCATATCTCCGAGTTTTCTATTTCTTCCGGAAGCTAATTTGCCCAAAAGGGCCTTCGATTCGGAAGTATCGATATATCCCAGAGCGCGGATAGCGTTAATCTTCAGCCGCTCGTTTTTCTCAGAGGGAATCTGGAATTTATTAAGGATAATTTTGCTTAAATGCGCGAAGGCGTTACCGCCCCCAAGCTTGGCGAATCCGGCCAAAAGCTCACGGATTTGCTCCGCCGGGCGGTTTTTAAACTCCTTGTTAATAATAAGAGCGCGGACCGGTTCGAAAGCGACAATAATCTTTTTTTCGACAATTTCCCGCAGAGCTAAAGTCTGGATTTTCTCGTCTTTGTCGTTCAACGCGGTTACCAGAAACTCCGCGGCCTCGTCAGAAACTATCCTGCCCGCCGCAAGCACAGTCTCCTTGCGTACCCTTATATCTGGATGTTGAATCGCGCGTTTAAAATAAATGAATGCCCGCTTGTCACCTATTCGACCCAGGATGGATATCACATTCCTGACCACATACCAACGTGGGCTTTCGGTACCTTTGCCGAGAATATCCGGATGATCCACAGCCTGTACTTCGAGAGCCTTGCAAACGGCTCGTCGGGCCGGATAATGATCAAGCTCGCCGAGCGCCCAAACGAGAGGATCTACAGCCTGCCAGGGAAGCATTTTGAGATATTTCGTAACATCCTCGAAATTGACGTCCCTGGCTTTGTTCAGGTATTCGACGAGTATCCTGATTTTTTCCGAGGCCGCGAATTTTTCGACCAGAGCGGCCATTTTCTCATGCTTGGGGTCGTCGAGTTTCATGAAAATCTGGCTGAGTTCCTTTGCCCGATCGATTATGGTTAAAACCGAGTTAAAATCCCCTGTCCTTATGAAATCGGTACCGACTTTGGTTATCAGATCCATTGTTTCGTTGTAGCTGGCATTATCCGATTCCGTCCCCAGTATTTCAAAGAGTATATCGATCGCGTATTTTATATGATCGAATTCAGCGTCCGCCCGGAGCATCGTGGCGACTTTATCTTTTTCCGAATCGCTGAATTCCGTTATGGTACCGATAAACTGCGCGACATTATCCTCAATATTGCGGTACCCCGCCGGAGCACTGGACGATTTGTTTTTTTCGGAATCGAGATCGAAATCCTCTTCGGTAAGATTCAAATCGATCTCGCTTTCGAAAATATCTTTAAAACTGGAATCCGATGGCGATTTCCCGGTTTTTAGCATATCCGTTCCATATTCAAACGTTTCAATATCCAGAAAATCGTCCATAAGCTCGTAAGTGATATGTTCGAATCCCGCTTCCCAGAGAAGGGTAGCGGCGTCGTCATCGAAAATCGCAGACCTGGTCATTTGCGAGGAAATCTCGATAAACTCTTCCAGCTCCTCGAATGTCAGCCCACTTTTGAATTTGAATTCTAAAATTCCGTCCCGGAAAAACGGATGAGCAAAATTTTCGGTTTTACTCCGGGCTTTATAAACACAAGCATCTTTATAGGATATGGAATCGGCCTCAACCTTAAAAGCTAACTCGTCCTGTTGATCCAAAAGCGAAGACAAAGCCCCGAAAAGCTCATTTTTGAATTGCTGGGGCAGTTTTGACGATGCTGGATAGACAAGTCTTGCTTTTACGGTCTTCAATAACTGATTGAATACGTCCGTGACTCCTTTAGAGGAAGCCATCGAAACTTCGGCAATATCCTCGTCAGTTATTTCAATGTATTTTTCCATAAGCAAACTCTGCTAATAATTATCGTTAAATGTCACTACCCCTTTTCTAATAAATAATTTCGGCTATGAAGGATAGGCTAATTATGTTTAGGATCGGTGGAGTTATCGTATTATTTCAAAATGTAACCGTTTTTCAGTCTATTGAAACATATTGACAAAATAAATTATATATAGTTGGATGATTTTCTTTTTATTTGGCCGCTTTTTTTAATGCTCTGTGGATAAATCCGTCGACCTTTTTCAGCCTGATTTCGGAGTCTTTTTTTGATAATCCCGTTTTCGCCATAATTATAGCCGTTTTTACCGAACCGCCGGATTGTTTCAAAAGTTTTTCAGCGTCTTCATAATCAATCCCGCAGGTTTCCATTATAACTCCTTTAGATCTTTCCTTTAGCTTTTCCGACGTTGCTTTGAGGTCGACCATCCTGTTTCCGAATACCTTTCCGCTTTTGACCATAGCCCCGGTGGATATCATATTTAAAATCATCTTTTGGGCGGTTCCGGCTTTCATCCTTGACGATCCGGCAATGATCTCCGGGCCGACTACCGGACAGATCGCCAGGTCGAACTCTCTCGACACCTGTTTTCTCGGATTGCAGGTAATAAAAATGGTGGCGGCACCTCTCTTTTTTGCTTCTCTCATTCCCTCCAGCACGTAGGGAGTTCTTTTGGACGCGGTCAGGCCGATAACCAAATCGCCTTTTTTGACGCCAAATTTGTTTATATCGTCAACAGCGGCGTCTGTATTATCCTCAGCTCCTTCTCTGGATAAAATCAATGAATCCCGTCCTCCGGCGATTATCCCCTGAATAAGTTTGGGGTCGGTGCCGAAAGTGGGGGGGCACTCTGAGGCGTCGAGAATGCCGAGCCGTCCCGATGTTCCCGCTCCTATATAAAATATCCTGTCTTTACGCCTCAGTCTTTCAATGACCATATCAACCGCTTTAGCGATATACCGGATTTCTTTCGCGATTGCTTGTGGGATAGTGGAATCCTGCTGGTTCATTAGACGAAGGATACCTGTTGTCGATAGGCGATGCAAATTTGCCGAGGCGGGATTGGTTTTCTCGGTTTCCAACTCCAGAAGTTCGTCAAAAACGTCGCGTCCTCGCGGCGCCCGACGGATTTTCTTTACGGGCTTTTTTAGCGTCAATGCGGTACCACTACGGAATCCAGAGCCGCCACCGTACCGAACCGCAAAACACCGATGGGATCTGATATTACTTTCTCGGGAAGATCCTCGGGAACAGGAAAACGAATTCCGGGATACGGCCCGAAACCCTCGTTGAAGGCGATCAGGTAAATATAGTATGTCGCCGGAACGGGATCTCCCGCGTAATTCTCGAATGTTGTATCCGGAACGAAATAGCTGGTTGTTGTCGGGGGTAATGTCAATATTAACGGCAGGGTGCCGTCTATTCCATGATTCAGGGTCGCTACAGCGAGAATATAATTTGACGTGCCCTCGGAAGCCGACCATTCTACGAATACCTCATCGGCGTTGGAATTATAACTCGGACTTACGTTTGTTATCTCGAAATCACCGGGTATTTCGATTGTTACGCTTTGAACATAAGCATCGTCCGGACTGTCGAATTTGATAAAATTATTACCGGCCGGTAAAGGAAACTCCGAATTTTCCACAAAATAAAGTCCTCCCCCTTGAGAGGGCACCTCCGTATCGCCAACAGTTATCACAGCATCCGAAAACGCGTAGCCGTCTCTTTCCAGGTAAGCCTCGACAAGGTTTTCGCCGGTCGATAAGTTTTTTATTAATGTCATTTCCACGGCAAACGATGGTAAATCCCTGACCCGAGGTTCCAAAGAACCTCTTCGGTCGCAGGAATACGCTATCATCAATAGAATAATCAGGGTAAGAATCAGGCGTGCTGGTTTCATCATAATAAACAACCCTTTCGGTTAATCATATTCCGGCGTTTAAAGACGTTAAATTCATATACATAATCATAAACAATAACAGGCCGGGGTGAAGTTTCGCTATTTTTGAGCAAAATAAATTACTCAACTGTCCTTTCAGGGTATACATATTATGATGATTCCGGGGAACCGTCACTTTTCGACACCGATTTTGAAATCATAGTTCCGCCCAGAAATATAAAGAGCAGAGCTATAATGAACTGCCAGATCCCACCGTGAATAATGCCGAGGTTTTGTAGAAGAAATAGCCCGCCGAGGCAGATGAGAAAATAACCAAAAGTCATAATATGCTCCTTTCCTCTTAATTCTACCTTTTTTTACAGCCGGGGAAAAGATATTTTTATAAAAAAAGAGCGGCTCGTCATGAGCCGCCCAAAATACATCTCGATTGATTGCGATCTATAATGTCTAAGCACCATTACCGTTGCCATTACCATTACCGGGGCTGTCTTCGGAATAAGGGCTACGATATTCATTGGCTATAGATTGCCGCCAGCTTGTTCTGAGGATAAGATTCACCTGGGGAGTGCCGGGTGGGAGATTATTCGGATCGAGAAGATCGGGGTCGAAAGCCCAATCGCGAATTGGCGCCTTATAATACGTACCGTATGACCAGGGGCTTGCCGCCTGACGTGAATACCAAAGATCCACCGCCGAACCTCTCCAAGTCAATGTGACTCCGCTCCATTTTTCCAGGAATCTCGGAAGATTTTCAAGTCCTCCACAATATCCATTACCGCTTGATCCTGTTTCGGTATTGCCGGTCATATAACAAGCGTTGACCCGTGTTGTGTTCGCGATTCTCCCTCCGAGACTTCCCCAGCTATTGGTATCATCCCAGTTGTTAGATAAGATCGTTATGGCGTCGGCTATGAGGGAGGCGGGCTGTTTATTAACTACGTTATAGTCGCCTTGAGTATATAGCGGGTTGTTTGTGGCGACCGTCAAACCCGATGGCAACTGAGATCCGTTGGTAAGCCGGACCGCCGTTAGGGACCCTACGGATTCCTGTATAGACGCGTAAACGATTCCGTTGGCGGGGTAATATCCGGACGTTGACAGTGCCGCGATGTCGATATCCAGCGAGCTGACATCGATCCCCTCCCGGCTATCTTTGAAATTTCCCGCCTGGATAGCGCCGGAGCCTGTCAATGCCGCCGTTACGTTCAGCCAGGTACCGTCAACCTGGCGATACAGCGCTTGATTATCGACAAATTTTAGCCCGGCCTGATGCTCGAAACTATCGGGATTTCCATCGCCGCGGTCGATCAGATCGGTCGAGGATCCGTCGGATACAACCGGCATGTACAGGTTTGTTATTCCATGGTTCCCATCCTCGACACTGCCTCCCCATCGCGATAATGATAAATTTACCCAATCGTCGCTTTCGGCGTCCAAAAATGTCCCGTCGACATTCCTCATGTTCTGATAATTACCGTTGCCGTCCAAAACGTATACGTTGCCGTTACTGGCATTTCCCCCGCCAGGTTTTCTTCCGTGGAGTATATTTCCGGCCGATGTGAGATAGGAATCGATATAGAGATTGTTTCCGGATTGAAGATAAACGTCGCCGTTGGAGTGGACTCTTCCTTCTAAAGTCATATTAGGCCCGGGAGCTATTTCGAGGTCGTTTTCGTAGAATACAGCGAATTGGAATAGTGGTATAAGGGCGTCCTGTATTTCCGTCTCCAATAGCACCGTCGATTCGCTGGAATTTACGAAACCATTGGAGCTGATTTGGAATTCCTTTATCAATCCGTAGAGTCCCGCATAGGCTCCGTTTTTCAGAGTCGATTGTACCGCCGGACCCATATCGGCTACCCGGTATTGATTTTGATATTGACCCAGAGATGTTTCTCCAGCGGGCAGCGGGTTGGGTGGGGCTCCGGTGTTTTCGTAACTGATTCGAATTTCGGAGACTGCTTTTTCCAGCCCTGCTTCAGCCGAATAAAAGGACCCGGTTCTATTAAACTCATTAGCCGCTATGGTCATATCGCTATTGGAATTTGAGATCGAGGCGATGCCGATTAAAGAAAGCATCAGTAATATGATCATGCAAACAATTAGAACAAAGCCGTTTTGATCGGCTTTATTTAACCTTTCGTGATTTTTCATTTAAATACCTCCTCTATGAGTTCTTATTTTGCTGTTATTGATAAAGGGCAAAACCGATGCCTAAACCCGGTTTTATTTTAAATGGCTATCAGGCAAACGATTAGGCATTAGCCAATGCCTGGCAATCATAAACCGCGTTTTGATTTATCTTGGATTTTCGCAAAATCCCAGTCCTAGATCTCCCAAAATAAAAAGGGCGGCCTATAGAAAAGCCGCCCAGTATTCTCTGTTGTTTCAAATCTACTATCTCTAATTGCCGTGCATGTTTCCCTGGTCATAATCTGAATACGGGCTGTGGTATTCATTAATGATAGCATGGCTCCAACTGGTTCTCTGAATTAGGTTTATCCGGGGCGCGCCGGGAGGAAGGTTGGCAGGATCCAAAAGATCGGTATCGAATGTCCAGTTTAAAGTCGGGGCTCTATAATACGAACTCCCCCAGGCTCCTGTCGCCTGACGGGAATACCACATGGCCGAGGCCGATCCGCTCCAGGTATATGTCACGCCGCTCCAGTTCTCCAAAAACCTCGTCAAGCCCTCATAGCCGCCGTTGTAACCGTGTCCGTCGACTCCAGTCTCGGTGTTACCAGTGATATAACTGGCGTTAACCTCGGTAGGCGTGGCCACCCTGGTACCCAGCCCCTGGCCGCTGTTGCCGTCGTCCCAATTGTTGGATAATACGGTAATGGCGTCGGCGATGAGAGACGCCGGTTGTTTGGCGACTGTATTATAATTACCGACGGTATAAAGAGGGTTGCTGGTGGCTACGGTTAATCCCCCCGACGGCAATTGCAAGCCGCCGGTTAACCTCACGCCTGAAATCGTTCCCATACCGGGCGGATACGACGCGTATATGATACCGTTGGCTGGGAAATATCCCGACGTCTCCAGCGCGCCTATATCGATATCCGTCGAGATGACATCCATCCCTTCACGGGCGTCAGTAAATCCTACGTTGAGGGAAACAGCTCCAGCCGCAAGTAACGGCCCGGTTACTTCAAGCCAGCTGCCATCGATCTGGCGATAGAGAATTTGGCCATCGACAAATTTCAAGCCAGCCTGGTTTTCATAGCTATCGGAGTTTCCAGCGCCTCTGTCTATCAGGTCCGTCGTGGGGCCGTCGCTGACCACAGGCATATTTAATTCGGTGATGCCATGGTTGTCGTCTTCTACCATTCCGCCCCATCGCGCGAGCGAATTATTAACCCAGTTCGCATCATAAGAATCGAGGTAGGTGCCGTCACCGTTACGCATATTTACATGATTACCGAGATCGTCCATCAAATACACGTTACCGCTGTTATTGACGCTTCCACCACCCGGTTTGCGCCCGTGGACGATATCTCCTCCGCTCGTAACATACGAGTCGAAATAGACGTTGTTGTCGGACTGCACATAGATATTACCGTTGGAATGGACTCTTCCCCCGATATTCAAATCCAGTCCGGGCGCTATTTCGAGATCATTTTCGTAATATACGGCGAACTGATAGAGGGGAACCAAAGCATCCATATATCCCATCTCAAGCTCCACCGCGATCGCGAATTCAGGGTCGTATCCTACAGCATTGATATTGAATTCCCTTATCAGCGCGAGAAGTCCGTTGTATGAACCAATATCGAGAGTATCAACCACAGCCGGACCGTCGTCAGTTACGGTATAGGTGAAATGATGATTATTCAACTCTACTTCACCGTGGGGTAACGGACTCGGGGGAATGCCGCTACTTTCGTAACTGGCTTTCATTTCCGAGGCGGCTCGTTCCAGCCCCGATTCGGCCGCGTAGAACGATCCGGTCTGGTTTAGCTCGTTACCGGCTACGGTCAGATCGCTGTTTGACGTAGTAATCGAGGCGATACCTATAAGGGATAGCATAAGCAAAATAATAAGGCAGACGATCAGGACCATGCCCCGCTGGCCATTCTGTCCGTTTGATCTTATTTTGTTTTCAGTCATCTTTTAACCTCGCTTTTATTTGCTTTTATCGTTATTTCCTCACTACATATCAGCAAACCGAATGCCCGCTGGACTACAATTTATCTCCTTGACTGCCAACAAGATACGAGGGGATATGGGAGGCCGGATTTAAAACCAACGTGAAAGTATTGCCCGCGTTCTTTATAGTATAGGGCAATTCCCATACATGTAAAAACGTCATAAGTGAAAATTAAATTTGTACAATATGTTATTGATAACGGGGTAGGTTTTTTACAGCTGTGACAACCCGAGATTTCTCACGTTGACCCTGAGCGTAAAATTCCTGGTCCGATATTGATTGAAAAGCGCGGGATCGGGCGATTCGGTTCTTCCTTCGATATCGATCTCCACCAACCTGATATCTGCAGGGTTTGCCGGAGCCGTGACTACCGCCCCGCTGGCCAGAAAATACCTGAAATTCAGATTAGCGATATTTTCGGCGAATATTTCAGGTTGCGAGCCGTAAGTCTGAATCAACAGATTCGTCCCTGTCGAATCAGAACTATCGACAAAGTATTTTATACGCGCCAGTTTTAAAATCTTGCTTCCCGCGGGATAAAAGTGTGAGAACGGCATGGTAGAATGTTGAATACGTGCGGGCCCTGTCAGAACGCGGGTGGCGACAAAGAATTCTCCGGTTTCTGCAGTGGGATCATAAATATAAGCCCATTGCCCTTCTTCAAGCCCGCTGACATCTTCACGGGTACACCAAAGCTCATCGCCTGGATCGACAATATCGTTAAGTAATTCTATACCAGCTAAAATGCCGGTATCGTAGGTGACTACAATCGTATCAGGGTTTGTATCGGAGTGTTCAATCGGCAAAAGATCGTCAGGAAGATTATATCCCGCTTTGCGAATCGATTTTGCCAGGACCTCGGCGGAAGATCTTAAGTTGCCCTGCATATCGGCTATCTCGTCTTGTACAAGCATATGCTTATGTTGTGTTGTATACAGGGAAAGAGCCGCGTAAGAAAGTATGGCCGCGGCCAGCATCCCGACCAATAGCTCTATCATGGTAAAGCCGCGTTGGTTGTTTGAAACTTTCATCCTGATTTCCTCGTCTGTAAAGGCGCACCGGCCCTGATCAGATCCGTATCGTTTTAAAAGGTCATATAGTGCCTAATTACCAGATCGGCTATTCTTATGCCGTTCGATCATCGGCCGTAAAACTTATAGAGTATTTTTCGAAAATTCGTTGCAAGATGAAACATTTTCCAGATTAGCGGTTTAGATTAAAAAGAATGCTGGTATTATGCGGTAAAAGTAAAAACGGCCCCGCGTTTGCGGAGCCGTCATCAAATTTATTTCAAGCTACTTGGAATAATAGTATTAAACTCAAACAATGCTTGGATCATTTAGAGTTCATTCCAGCCTATTATTTCGTAATCAGCGGCTAAATAATCCTCTGGTAAACTAAGCAACGCCTCATCGAAATGCAATGTAGTACCGCCCCCGTTGACAAAACTTTTGGCGATAACCGATCCAAAGAACTCGCTTCCGCCGGTAACAACTATATCGGCATTAGGCGCGTAAATGGCCGCGCAGAGTTGGGTCCCACCTGAAAAACCGAACTGGGTTCCGGTGGAATAGACATGTAGGTTCGCGGCAACTCCATCTGAATTAATAATCGCCCCTCCGCTGGTATCCCAATCGCCGGTTATATATACAACCGCCTCGGCGCCGGGCGCTAGCATGAATATTGCGCCACTTCCGACGTCCACGGAGGAAAAATAATAAGTGCCGGAATTGACAAGTATGGTGTCTCCGCTTCCGGCGGTCAAAGCCTCGGTAAATGGATCATAGGTTGCGGTGCCGGTTAGTGTAAGATTGGAGGGGGCGTCATTGCTGGCTTGAGCGTTGGCTATTTCTGTGGCCGGGATACTGTCTATAGGTATACTCTCGGTAGTTCTCAGCGTATCGCCATACATAGTGGTTCCTCCGCCGAACGAAAAATCGCCGCTTGTATCGACAGAGGCGTCACCGTGCAACTGAGCGTTACCGGCAAGTGTGATAGTCCCATCGCTTCTTATATTTCCGTTTTCATTAGCGAACATGTATCCATTATCATCCGGTCCGTTAACCGCTTGGGACGCGTAGCTTCCCAATCCGCTATCATAGGAATCGATCATGCCACCGCCGTTCATATTGAAGTTGTTTCTTCCGTACGCGGCGTATTGAAAAATCGTCCTATTACCTCGACCCAATATCGCTTCGATCGTTCTTACCGAACCCTGGACCCTTCCCGTTGATCGGACAAGAAGTGTATTGTCCAGATATGGCAACGAAAGGCTGTCTAAAACTTGAACATCATATACACCTATTCCCAGGGACTCGGCGGTGAAACCGTCCCGCCATGTCACGTCGTCCTGTAGAACGGCTAATGCTTTTTCCACGCCAGCGTCGGCGAGGTAAAACGCCGCGGTTGTATATTTTTCGTTTCCGGAGATTTCCATTTCCGTATTCGATGTCGTCAATGACGCGGCCCCGATTATCGCCAGCATCAGTAGAAGAATCATGCATACGATCATGACAATCCCGGATTCCGATTTTCTATTCTTCATCTTTTCCCCCATGGTACTCGAGTTGTAATCTGTTAATTCAATCCGAGATTTCGGACCTTTACCCTGGTCTCCAGATCCCTGGTTCTATAATCGGCCGCGAATTCATCGTCGCCGCTATTCGTTCTGGCGCCGATATTGATAATTATCTCCCTGACCATCTCCTCATCCGGAGGAACATCGACAACGGCCCCGGACGAGAGTACATATCGGAAATTCAGGTCGGTTATGTTTTCGGCATATACCTGGGCGCCCATCCCGGGCGCTTCGATCATCAGGTTCGGATGTTCGGGATCGGTATTATCGACATAGTATTTAAACCGATTCATCTTCAACACCAGACTTCCGGTCGGATATTCATGATCAAGAGCCATGGTATTGTGCTGAATATGAGACGAACCATACTGAACATGCGTAATCTCGAACCATTCTCCCGTATTTTCTAGAGGATCATAGATGTATATCCAGTCACCGTCGTATATGCCGCTTAAATCATGATGGTCGCAACGCAATTCCGCTGACACTTGCGGCATCGGCCACTCTAGTACAACGTTCTCAAGATTGCCGGCGTCGAAAGTGATGACTATTGTATCCGGATTGGTATTGTAAGCCTCCAGCTTGGGGATATTGAAAGGGACATTATAACCGCACATCCGTATATTGGTGGCAAGCTCCACCGCGGCTGCCCTGATATTGGCCTGCATATCGGAAATTTCGTCCTGAACGAGCATCTGTTTGTGCTGAGTAATATAGATTCCCATAGCGGCCGATGTTACAATCACCGCCAGAAACGCTGAGATCAACAGCTCGAGCAAAGTAAATCCCGCCAGGCGATTATCCGATTTTTTCAGTTCTTTTATGCGTATCATGTCTCACCTACCTTGTCGACATATATGAGGTTATAGTATTTGTATGTGGCCTGTCGTTACGATCATTCCACGATACCGAAACGTCGATCTGCCAGAGATTCGGATTTATACTGGCTACATTCCAAGCTCTTTGTACCGTACCCACCGAATCGGCGCCGGAAACGGGAGGATTCATATTTTTGAGCTCCTCCATTTTATCCTTGATATACATCGACGCTTCCGTGGAGCCGCGGGCCATATCATTGGCCTGCATGGACGTGACCATCATCGGTAACAGCAAAATCAATCCCACCGAGAGAACCACCATGCCGGCCATGACCTCTATCAACGTGAATCCTTTTTGTTTATTCGATAATTTTATCATCGTCTCACCCCTTCTTTTTTATTATCCGGGGAAGATTTAAGCAATTGCCATACCTTCCCGCCAGATTGATTTGTGAACTCATTATGATTTTGCAACTTACTGGCAACCTGTACGTTAGCGAGCCCGGCTTATTATGCCAATTAATGCTCAAGGGCGAAAATCGGCTTTAAACTATGGGGATTGCCCCATATATATTGAACATGATATTAGTTTTTCGGCCGATTTAATGAATCGGATCTACAGACTCAACACCCGGAAAATCAGATATTTTTCAGATCTACTACAGTCGCGCCCCAGCCGCCACCGGAGTTGCTCTCATGACGGAAATCCAAGACGGCCGGATGTTTTTGCAGGATGGAATGCACGATCTCTCTTAAGGTACCGGTTCCCTTACCGTGGATAATCCTGATACGAAATATCCGCTTTTCTAAACATGCGGAGATATACTCAGGTATCAGCTCTTTAACTTCGCTCGGATTAAAAGTATGTAAATCCAAAGCGCCGTCTATAGGCATTCGGATTGAATCATCGTCGTTATTCATAATATTATATTGAGGGTCGTCGTAGGAATCGAGCATGCTCGACCCCTACAATATCTTAACTCAGCCTCAACGGCAGTTCACCCAGTTCTTTTTCCACGGCATCGAGAATCGTATTATTACGCACCAAATCGGCGATTTTGTTGATATCGGGGTAGAGAACCCGATCCTTCTCCAGAAACGAAACATGCTCGCGGATAACCTCATAAGCGATTCGTCCACCTTTGCCTGGCTTCAACGGTTTTCTGAAATCGTAGGCCTGCGCCGCGCAGTACATTTCGATCGCCAACACCGCGCCGACATTTTTCAATATCTCGGTGCATTTACGTATAGCGAT
>JAZGHS010000159.1:0-24096 GCA_036481315.1 Candidatus Zixiibacteriota bacterium
GCATCCCTTCAGTCCGATAAGGTCAGGTTGAAGAAAGACGATATGCTTATCGCCTACACCGACGGTATCACCGAAGCGATGAACAATGCCGACGAGCAATACGGCAATGACAGGCTTATAGAGTTCATCCGCGCGAATTCCGAACTTCACCCAGAGGAATTCGCCGAGAAACTCGATAAAAATATAAATAAATTCACCGCGGGAGCGCCTCAAAATGACGATATAACCCTGGTCGTGATAAAAGAGAAAATTATGCTCGACGAGATTGTTTTCGAAAAGAGGAAGAGGCTTATCGAAATGGTCGAAACCGAAAATATCCCTATCGATAAAGCCTGCAAAGAGATGGGTGTTTCGACCTCGACCTTTTATAAATATCGTCGACGCTGGCAGCAATTCGGCGACTCCGGACTTCTCAATAAAAAACTCAGAGCCGATTCGACTATTAATCAGGTTCCCTACGAGGTTCGCAAAGATGTATTGAATATCATCCGTGAAAACCCCGACTATGGCGCGAAACGAATCTCTCAGGAGTTGAAGAACAGGGGAATGACCGATATCGATCAGCGAAACCTCTATGAGGAACTTATCAGAATGAGGCTCAATACCCGCAAGCTTCGATTAGAATACGTAAGCAGGATGGGCGAGCTTACCGAAGAAATGCGCACCGATCTCAACAAGGAAATGCTCAAAGAGAAAACCCGTAAGATCAAGCTTGATCGCGATGTTTACTTAAGCGAGATCAAGGAGAATATTGAAAAACGTGAGCAACCGGCAATTTCCGCCGGACAGGTGATCGGAAAATTCAAGGAGTTGGAAGCCGAGCTCGGGGATTCAGGAATTTACAGCGAAATTGCCGACGAGCTTGGTAAGCTAAATGGCGGGGATGACCTTGCTAAACTGTTCGAGGGGTTGATATTGAAAATGGCTGAGGCTAAGAAAGCCGAACAAGTGGATTCTCCTGCCGCGCCCAACACGAAAATCCCGAAAGTAGAGCCATCGCCAGAGGAAAAATCGTCCGAGCCAAGAATCAATGAAAGCCCGATCTCCGACCCGGCCGTCGCGGATAAACAAGTAGCCGATCCGAAACAATCGAACCCGAAACTCAACGAGGATTCAACCCCGAT
Organism: Candidatus Zixiibacteriota bacterium; assembly: GCA_036481315.1. Taxonomy (GTDB): domain Bacteria; phylum Zixibacteria; class MSB-5A5; order UBA10806; family UBA10806; genus JAZGHS01. Next base: position 1,125 of record JAZGHS010000159.1, read on the forward strand.
CGATATTGTCGATGCCGCCTCGGAATTGAAAAACGGTGAGGATAATAAAAATCTCAACTGGGAAGATTACAGCCGTAAACTTGTCAAAAAATACAATAAAGATGATTAAATTAGCGGTTTTAACATCCAAGGGCGGTACCGGCAAGACCACTACCGCCATCAACTTGGGGCACGGCCTCGCTCTCTCGGGGCAGAAGGTGCTTCTGATCGATTGCGATCCCCAGGGATCGGCCTCTGCCGCCTTCGGGGTCAAAAGCGACCGGGGCCTTGTGGACCTGATGATCGACGGTAAGGCCGATGTTTTCAAGGTCAGACCGAATCTGTATCTCCTCCCCTCAGGTAGAAAAAGACTGGCCGATCTCGAGATGAAACTGGCCATCAGAGACGATAGACAGCGGATATTAAAAAAGGCCTTAAGCCGCCTGTCTGGCTGCGAGTGGGTAATTTTGGATTGCTCTCCGTCCATAAATATCATAAATTTAAACGCACTTGGCTATGCTGATCGCCTATTGGTGCCCTCCTCGCTTGATTATTTCTCGCTGGAGGGCGTCAAATCGACGCTCGAATTAGCGAGAGAAATCAATAATGGGGGAAACGAAAAAATTGAACTCCTCGGAGTTCTGCCGACATTTTATGATAAGAGGACGACAATATCCCGTCTGGCCTTAGAAAGCCTTCGGAATGAATACGGCGAGGGCGTCTTTAAAACGGAAATAAGAATGAACGTGCAAATAAAAAAATCGCAGTGGCATCAGAAGACGATTTTCGAATATGCGCCGTACTCTTACGGAGCGTATGATTATTTCAACCTGGCCGAAGAGGTCCGGGCGAAACTGAAAGGCTGAGTATGAGCGAAATTAAAATATCCCTCGATAGCTCCGGCGACTCCGGAAGCGTTTCGGTGGTTCGTGTCGATGGTGTCATTGATACCATGACCGCGACCGAACTCGAGAAAGTCATGAACTCCCTTTTGGAGAGAAATAAATATAAAATCATAGTGGATCTCGGAGGTGTCGATTATATCTCATCCGCCGGTTGGGGGATATTTATCTCCAATATCAGGGAGATCAGACAGCACTCCGGGGATATAAAGCTGGCCAGGATGATCCCCAATGTTTACGAGATTTTCGAACTTTTAGAATTCGATTCAATCCTTCGAGCCTTCGACAGCCTGGAGAAAGCCAAAGGCGATTTCGAGGGTGAAACGGGGGAATCTATAGAGGTGGCCGAGCCTGTGATGACCGCTCAAACCGCCGCGGTTCAGAGTGAAAACGAAACCCCGATTCGGGATTCGAAGCCTATAAAGTCAATATCCGGAGCGTCCCCCCCCGCGCCCGTTGCGGGTGAAATCGTGAATAAAGATATTCGAAAATCCGTAAGCCTCGAATCGATAGTCCTGGAGCTGGTCTCCAAAGATCCATTTTACTCTATATCCGAGATAAAAAGAGAAATCGCCAGGAAACATAGGAGCGTAAATTCCGGTTGGTGGAAAATTTGGGGTATTTTGCGCGGTAACGAACTTCTGACAAGAAAGAGCCGTTTCCGCCGCGCGAGGAATAAGACCGGGGAAAATTGATGATAAGTTCTCCCTCACGGAAATCTTATTTGTTGGCGATTTTCACTCTGGCCCTGTTGTTGCTGGCCACGTTTTTTATCGTTCAATCCACGCCAGCGCTTATAGGGCTCGGTTTCTTGCTGATCGCCTCGATAACGCTTATTTCCGTTTACCATTTGAAATCGTCGAAGATGACAAGAATTGTCGAGAAGCTGTACGACGTCGAGAGGTCGCGCGATAGATCGATCGCTACTACTTTCAAGGCTGAATTACTGGCGACACCGGGCGAACATAAACCGCGGATTCTCCAAACGGCCGAGTTGCTTGCCACGAATTTTAATCTCGAGAGATTCGCTGTGTTTTTTCGTGAACGTGATAAATATATTCCGAAACTCTATAAAGGATTCCATCTGAGCGATTTTATCCGGCCGAAAGCCGCCCGCGTCCGTTACCTGATGAAAGATATTTCCGAGTCGGGCGCTATATTAAAAAATAGTGAAATATTCGGATTCTTATTTAAGAAAAAGGATTGGGAATATTTCGAGGCCCCGGTAGCGTTCTGTTGCAGGTGGGGACGATTCAACAGCATGATTTTCGTCACCGACGACGAAAGCGGTCTTTTTTCCGAAACGATCGCCGATCCCGAATTCAATAGTAATTTCTGGCCTTTTTTAGGATCGATGTTGAGCCAGGACGAGAAACTCAAAGATTCCATGACCGAGAACAACAAGCTTAAAAAAGAGATTTCCACCGCCAAAAAGGATATCTCCGGTTTAAATCGAGATATGAATCAGAAACTTTCTGATCTCCATTCTTTTGTGGAGTTCTCCGGCGAACTCTACACAATTTTCAATGAAGATCAACTATTTAAAACTCTTCAAAATACGGTGCGAGAAAAGCTGGGAGCGACTAAAACGGAAATCCTATGCTCCGATGGCGATGGCAAGTTTGTCCGGCCCGATTCTGAACAGACGGATAAACAGAATGAGAATAATCTGTTTGTCAAATCAGATTCGCGCTTTTATAAAATGTTGGTTGAAAACGCCAAGCCTCTGTTGCTTCCGGTTATCGGTTCCGGACTCGAGGGCGATCCGAATCTCGATCATGTTATTAAAAACGGTTATCAAATCGCCTCGGCGCTGAAAGTCGGCAATCAGACAGGATGTATTCTTCTTATCTCCGGAAGGGAAGACAAAAATCAATACACGACCGCCGATATCGATTTTCTCTCCACTATTACCAATATCGCCTCCCTCTCTCTGGAAAACGTCCGTCAATACACGACAATCGAAAAACTTTCTTATACCGACAGCATGACCGGAGTCTATAACTATCGGTATTTCTACAAAAGACTGATTGAGGAAATACTCAGGGCGAAAAGGTTTAATCGCGATATGTCCCTTGTTATACTGGATATAGATAATTTTAAATTGTTTAACGATAAATACGGACATCAGACCGGCGATATGGTTTTAAAGAGGTTGGCCAATATCATTACCGGAACAGTCCGCTCGATCGATGTTGTTAGCAGGTATGGCGGCGAGGAGTTTTGTATAATAATGCCCGATACCAATGCCGAAAATTGCGCGAAATTTATCGAGCGGCTCAGAGCCGAAATCGCCGGATTGAGACTCGAAACCAATGTTGTTCAAGATGATAGTGTTGTTACCGCGTCGGTGGGTGGGGCCATTTTCCCCTCGCATGCTAATAACGCGGATAGGTTGATTTACTGCGCCGATATGGCTTTATTGAAAGCGAAAGCTACCGGACGAAATCTGGCGATTATGTATCTGCCGGACTTTACCGATAAAGAGGAATCCTCGATCGGAGGGATGTGATGATTAATAATCTTATGGCTAAAAAACGCATGATCTCGATACGGTTTGCTCGATTTTTTGCGCTTCTGGTCATTTTCACCGCGATAAATAGCCTTGCCCAGAATTCGACTGAGCCGTACCTTATCGGACCGGCGGATGTCTTGACAATAACCTTCTGGCAGGAACCAGATTTAAACAGCGAAGTGAGAGTTACAGATAACGGTATGATTACTATTCCGGTAATAGGCGAGATTAAAGCCGCGGGACTAACAACCGTCGCCCTGGCGAAAAATATAATTGACCAGATGGCGTTTTACCAAACCCCCGTTTCTCAAGCCACGGTAGTGGTATCCGAGTTTAATTCCCAGTCAGTGGTGGTTTCGGGACAGGTCGTGAATCCCTCATCAAGGAGCTATGAGAGAATTCCAGACCTCTGGAGGGTTATTATCGATGCCGGTGGTCCCACCGAGCAGGCCGATTTAGCCAGGGTTACGATTATACGTAAGGAAGGTAATAAATCGAGGGTAATAGAAACCGATCTTCTGGCCATAATACAGGAAGGCGATCTATCCAGAGCCCCGATTCTCCAGCCGGGAGACTTGATCAATATCCCGGTCTCGGTTTTCGGAACCGGGATTAGGATCGGCGGCCAAAGCTCCGAGTTCGAAGGCAGAAATGTCTATTTCGTTCTGGGAAGCGTTGTCGAGCCGGGGGCCAGGAATCTCGAAAAGGGTATAGACGTATTAGAGGCGATAACTCTTGCCGGCGGTTCTACCCCCAGCGCCGATTTGGAAAATGTCAGGGTGGTTATGAAAGGCCCGAGATATTCGAAAGTGCTGAAAATAAACTTGAGGAAATATATTAATGAGGGGACACCCCCTCGTTTTATACTGCATCCGGAGGATACCATATTTGTCCCCTCCAAGCAGGAAACTGTGTTTAAAAAGATCTTGGATAGAGTAGGTGAATTTATTCCCTTAATCACCGCCGCCGGTACTATAATACTTCTTACAAGATAGGTGTTGTGAGCGATAATAATGTGCAGATAGATCTTAAGGATTACTGGGCTATTCTAATACGCCGCAAAATCATACTTATAATGCCCGCGATCATTATCCCTTTGATAGCCTTCGCCGTAAGCTACTTTTTACCGCGTATTTACGCTTCCTCGGTTACCATCCTGTTGAACGAATCGAGCATACTACCCCCCACCGTGGAAAGAGAACTCGAAGGACGACAGGGTAACAGACGTGTGGATATCAGAGATCGCCAGGAATCATTCACAAACCAGATAACATCGACTCCGTTTTTACGGCGATTGATTGCGGTACTGGATCTGCCGGTTCCTGAGAGAATAAGGCAGATCTCCGCCGAAACAAAATCGTCATATCCCGAGATCTCCGAAAACGAGCTTTCCGAGATTATCATGGCCGACGATCTTCGGAATAAGGTGTTGGTTCAGTTCCGATCACTAAACCTGTTCCGTATGAGTTTCGCGGCTTCCAATCCGGTGGAGGCGCAAAGACGGGCCAAAGCCCTTGCCGATATTTTTATCGAGGAAAGCCTGGCCCAGGAGCTCGCCGGAGTCCGATCGAATATCGCTTTCTCCGAGGAACAGCTTACTCTTTACAGGAATAAGCTGAAAGCGGCCGAGGATCGCCTGCGGGATTTCCGCAAACAGCTTTTGGTCAGCGAGGCCGAAGAGGATACAAGCGGTTTCGACCTCAGACAGATCGGTTCCGCGATCGAGGCTCTCGATATTAAAATCAATTTCCTCGAAACTCAAAGAAACGATCTCCGGGGAACCCTCATCACGGGCGATATTATAATCTCCACCTTGACTTTACCCAATAATATCGAAAATGATAAAAACAAGCTTATAACCAATATCGCTACCTTGACCGATTTGCTTACCCGTTATGATTGGAGAGATCCCAGGATCTTAAACCTCAATGAGGAAGCCAGGCTATTGCTGGGGGCCACCAATGCCAAAATTACCGATCACGTAAATGAAAGATTCGAGGGTTTATCGGTCGGGATGAGAGAAACAATCGCTGGTTACCTTATAACTTTGCTGGAAATAGATTTCAATAGAGAGAAAAAAACGACTCTGGATAAGAGTATTATCGAAATTAAAAAAAGGCTTTCGAGAAACCCCGATACCGAAATTACCATGCAGAGACTTCAAAGCGAAATCGATAATTATAGAACCATCTACGAGCTTTTCGTCTCCCGCGCACAATATGCCGCTATACACCAATCCGCCAAAAAGGTGGAGGCGGAGGCTAAATATCTGATTACCAAACCGGCTTCGTTACCGCTCGGCCCGGAATCGCCCAATAGGAAAAAACTCGTATTGATGGGATTGATACTCGGTTTGGTCCTGGGAGTCGGCGCTATTCTATTAATCGAAATGCTCGATAATTCCTTTAAGAAAGTCGAGGAAGTCGAACAATTCCTCGGAGTGAATGTAATCGGGACAATTCCCCATATAGATCTTCCGTTTGGATCAAGCATGAAAAAACGTATCCCTGCGATGGTTGGAGCGGGAATTAGTTTCTTGTTGATTCTGCTTATTTTATTCTTAAACTTCAAATTAGGTGGAAGATAATATGCCCGGAATCGGATTTCAGGATAAATTCAAGCGCCTGAAACGCGAATACCTGCTCCAGTCAGCGTTGAACGATGCGGGGAATATTGTATGTTCTCTATTCCATGAGGGCAAGTTGCTTTCCACACAGTTTTTGCCGTCTCTCGACAACTTATCCGAGCGGGATCTTTCAGAGACGCTTCACGAAATTCACAGGCAATACCTTTCCGATTTCGATTCCCTTCTTGCCTTAGTCGAGAAAACGATGGAATCGGAAAAACCGGAATTGATAGAGAAGCTGGGAAAGACTCTGTATAATCGCCAGCTTTATGATGAGGGTCTCAAACTTCTGGAGAACGCTGTCGAGCGATTTCCCGACTATCACGGTTACCGAGATCTGCTCGGTAAAATATATGTTGCCCAGAATCGTATTGGCGATGCCGAACGCGAGCTTTTAAAAGCGGTAAAACTGGCCCCGGGATTCCCCGATTATCGAAACCACCTTGGCATTTCTTACCTGAAACTCAATAAGGCGGTGGCAGCTGTAAACGAGTTTAAAAAAGCTACCGAAATCAACATTTATTATCATAACGCCTTTTATAATCTCGGTTTGGGATATATCTTGAACGGAATAGTCAGGGAAGATTATGATATGGCCAGGAATATCGCCGAAAATTGCCGCGAGGCTTTCTCTAAAGCAACTTTGTTCAACCCGGGGTACTTAAGCCCCGAATATCATCGCGGACAATCCAGCCTTGACAAGGGAAGGTTTCGGGACGCTTACGAGGATCTTCAAAAAGCGTCCCGGGCGGGCGAGATAGCCTCCTTTCAGAGCGAGCTATTGGAAATGTACCTTCGAAACGTGCATGGTACCGACGAAATGACCGAAGAAGGCACCAACGATTATATCGAAAGGTTAAACAGCATTATAAAAACAAACCCCGGATACGCCGATCTTCATAATGAAATAGGTATGGCTTATACGATTATGGGTAAGTTGATTATCGATAAAGCGATTGGACATTTCGAGCAAGCGCTGGAAATCAATCCGGATTTCGAAAGAGCCGGTAAAAACCTCAAACTTTCACGCAACGACCTGAAAGGTTTTGAGGTTCTCCTGGGAGCGATATTGAAATGAAACATAAAACAGCTCAATCGATTGCGTCCTATTATAATAAGGAATCATCATCGGCGACTGAATTCCGACGTATTTACTCGTCGATCCTCTCGTCAAAAGGGGATAAAAAACCGCAAACCATTCTTGTCACCTCGGCTATAGTCGGAGAGGGAAAGTCACTCACCAGCTCGTTGCTCTCTATTACCGCCGCCTCGCTGACCGGTTCTAAAATCGCCGTCGTCGATTTCGACCTGCGCAGGCCCAGACTTCATGAGTATTTCGCTATCCCGCCTGGCCCGGGTGTTGTCGAGGTCCTCTCGGGTAAGAGCAATATCAAGAGTGTGACCAGAAATAGCGGGATTCCGAATCTGAGTATTATCACTTCCGGAAAACCGACGTTGCCTCCGAGCGAAATTTTCGATCGGGCCGATATACCAGGATTTTTGCAGGAATTGAAATTTTATTTCGATACCGTGATTATCGATTCGCCCCCGATTATTCCGGTATCCGATCCCATGTTGATCGCCGATCAGGTCGACGGTGTAATTGTGGTCGTTAAGGGGGGATCGACACAGCGCGAGGTTGCCCGCAGAGCCCTGAACCTGCTTGAAAAATCCGCGGTTAATCTTCTGGGAATAATCCTTAACGATCAGGACTCGGTTCTCCCGTATTATTATAAAGATCGCTATTACGGTTACCAGTACGGATATTCGAGAAAAAAATAACTCGTCTGCATCGTTTTTGCAAATCATTGCATAATGGATCATTGTATCCTATAATTACTTGACAGGTTTAATACAGAATATTGTAATTTCCATAAAATATATCGTTTCGACTCTACTCTTAACCCATTGATCGATAACAAATAAAGTCTAATTAATATAAAAACGCCGAGCCGGATTTTTTTCGTTCGATTCATGTATTTATGGCAGTGAATTTGCGAAGATCAACATCAGTAAATGGCTGCTTTGCACTTGTTTTTGGAAAATAAATGAGATACTTAAGTCCTGTCACAAATCCGCTCGCACATTATTGGGAAGAGGACATTACCGGTATATGGGGCGTTTGGCTCAGGTTTCGCGTTAAAAGCGGGCGAGCCTTAGGCCGTGTTTTCGGCGAGTTTATTCTAGCCAACTTGTACCTGGCTATTGAGACCGTTGTCAATATCCCTCTGATCATTGCGCTCTCTTCGAGAATAGAAAACGTTTCTTTAAAAAACCGCTTCGACGCATTCGCGAAACGCATGATTGATATCATCGGAGCAATGGTCGGTCTTTTAATTAGCGTACCGTTTTGGGTCATAATACCGCTTCTCATTAAGCTCGACAGCAAAGGACCGGTCCTATATTCGCAGGTCAGAGTGGGATTGAACCGCCGAAGGAGGGACAGACGTAGGTTATCTTTTGGTCAGCAGGAGAGAAGAGAGGGCGACGAAAGACGGGGAGATTGTTCTTATGGTCAGCCCTTTAGGATTTATAAATTCAGAACGATGGGCGAGGATGCCGAAAAGCTCTCCGGACCTGTCTGGGCGAAACAGCACGACCCCAGGATTACTAAACTCGGATTGCTCCTCCGAAAAACCCGTATCGACGAGATACCGCAGTTGATAAACGTACTCTTAGGGCATATGAGCCTTGTCGGTCCCCGTCCCGAGCGTCCCTTTTTCGTGGAGAAGCTCGACGGCATAATCGAGGATTACCGGGGCAGATTCCAGGTCAAACCGGGAGTAACCGGTCTGGCCCAGGTCGAGCATAAGTATGACGAGAGTATCAAGGATGTTAGCGATAAAATCGTTCACGATCTCAAATATATAAACAGCTGGAGCATTTTTCAGGATATCCGGATTATGCTCAAGACCGTTATTGTGGTCTTAACAGCCCGCGGAATGTAAAATAGAATACTATTGATCGAAGACAGGGGAGGAAACTCCCCTTTCTTATATCCATAAACTACTTGCGCACCGCGCCGATAAAAATTATGTTGCTACATTAAAACAAGTTAAGCCGATAGAGCGTCTGGTTTATCGGTTCGACTGAATTAAAGAGGGGAAAATCAAGGAGAGAAGAGCTATTCTTCCGATAATTAATTATTGTAAAGAACATAAAAGATCGTTGACGGCCGCTTATTCGTAAATACCATCCTCTCTAAAAGGTGTTTCAGGCGGCCCGGGATCAAAACGGGAGTGACCGTTATGGGTTTTGTAAAATACTTATTCGCCTCGATTTCATTCATGTTTTTAACCGCGACACTGGCCGCGCAGGAATCCGCGGAAATCGTAATTACAACAAAGCCGTCCGGGGCAACTATTTACTTAAGCGGTGAATATGATCTTGTGGCCAATACGCCGGCGCGTTTGCCCATTGACGTTTCCGGGCGTTATAAAGCCAAAGTCACCAGGCCGGGCTACGAAACATGGAAGGGTGAATTGACCTTTGTACCGGGAAGCGCGAATGAGGTTGAGATCAAACTCAAAATGAAAACCAGGTTTAAAGCGGCGTTCCGTTCAGCGTTCCTGCCAGGATGGGGACAGGTTTACGCCGATAACTCTTCTAAGGGGATGCTCTTTATATCCACCGCCATAATTTCCGCTGGGACCATTATCTATACCGACCGCCTGTACGGCAATAAAAGTCGTGACTACAATGTCGCTCTCGCCGATTACAATGTTGCCTCGTCGATAGAGGATAAAATCAGGCTCGGGGCGGTTCTTAGCGAAAAACAGAGGGAAGCCTACGATGCTGAGACCGATCGGAATATTGCTATTGCCATCGGGATAGCCGGGTGGGGCCTCAACGTTCTCGATGCTCTCTTATTTTTCCCCGATACCGATATTTTCTATCCAACAGTTACATCACTTGGTGACGGGGCTTCGATTGCTGTTACGGCAAGGTTTTAGGGGAGGCTTAGAATGAAATCGAAAATCTTGTTGCTATTGACGACGGCGATTCTACTGGGTTCGGGATGTTCCCGTGAGATCCCCAATCCCTCCGAGCCTGTTGTTATCGACGATCAGGTTCCTCCTACTCCAGTTGGCCTCACCGCCGCCGTGGGAGATAGAATCGTCGATTTATCGTGGTCGGTTAGCGATACCACGGCATATACTTTCAGAATACACATGGCTAACTACGATGGCTTAGGAACCGTTTATACCCGGATTGGCGAGACGACGGAGATTTCATATACCCTAACCAACCTTCGCAACGGCGACACCCTGCTTTTCAAAGTATCGGCGGTTAACGGAGCCGGTTTCGAGGGGTACAAAAGCGATTCGGTCGTTGTCGTTCCAAACAGCTTCAGCTTCAGTATTAACGGTGGCAGTGCGGCTACGGCAAGCAGGGATGTTATATTAAACATTTTTGCCCCTCCGGAAACCAGACTTATGCGATTCTCAGAAGACTCCACTTTCGCCGATTCGCCATGGGAGTATTATAACTCGGTAAAAAGTTTCAGGCTGTCGTCGGGAGATGATCTCAAAACGATCTACACTCGTTTTAGAGATTCTCAGGATAAAACCACCGCGGGAAATATAAGCGCTTCGATCACCCTGGATACCAGGGCGGCCGTTGATTCTGTTACATTTTCTCCGACAGGCTCGCCATTCGCCCCGGGTGATATCGCTCATTTTGCCCTCTATGCCGGGGAGCCGGAAGGGGAAGGAGTCATAACAATCGGAAGTAATATTGTGATCATCCAACTCAACGACGACGGGTTGGGGGGCGATCCGGTGGCTTATGACGGTATTTACGAGGCCGATTATAATATCGCCGGTTATCTCGATTTCGAATCGCAGGACGTTTTCGGAGATTTTGTCGATCATGTTGACAATGCGGCTTCACGATCCGCAGCCGACAACCGAATGACAGTTCGCAGGGTTCCCGACCCCGTGTCGATATACAGTATCACTACCCCCGAGGGTTATTACAATCGGCTACAGCTTGCGTGGAATTCTTCTACCGCCGGGGATTTTGCTCAATACAGAATCTATCGCGGAACGTCGGCCGGTGTCGATTCCAGTGCTTTCCTTGTTAGAACATTGACATCACGCTCAACTACTACTGTCACCGATACCGGGCTTACCGAAAATACAACCTACTTTTACAAGGTTTATGTGGTTGATAATACCGGATTATGGGGCGGTTCCGACGAGGTCAGCGCGACCAGCGGTCAAGATCAACCTCCGTCGCCAGTGACACTATATGCCCCATTTGCCACACCGGATTTTCATGATCGTCTGGAGCTTAGCTGGTCGTCTTCCGGCGAAAACGATCTCTTACGGTATGAGCTTTATCGTTCCGACGATCCCGATGTCGATTCGCTCGATTTCATAGCCTTCTCGTCGCAATCGCAAACTTCCCATACCGATATTGGTCTCGAGGCGGATTCTCTATATTATTACGCGGTATTGACCAGAGACCTGACCGGAAACGTATCATGGTCGAATATCGTTTCCGAAAGAACCAACGTCAATACGCCTCCCGAGGCGGTCACCCTTTTCCCGGTAATTACCGAGTCCGACTATTACCAGGAGATTACGATCGATTGGAGCGAATCGTCAGATAACGATTTTCATTCCTACAGACTTTATCGATGGCGGGAGGATCTGACCAGATCCGACAGTTCCAACATCGCCCTTATATCCGAATCCGGGGTAACCTCCTTTATCGATAGCCCGCCTTTCGACGTTGTCCCGGATACTGTCAATTTCTGGTATATTTTGCATCTATACGACGAAGGCGGAAATTCGACCGCAAGCGATAGTGTCAGGGTACATCTTATAGACAGCGCACCGCCTACGGTACCCGGTTTGGTAAGCCCGACGCCCAGCTCCCTGATTGTCAGCTGGAATTTATCGGAGATACCCGATTTCGGGAATTATAGGCTTCTAAGGGATACCGACTCCGATCCGGCCGGCGCAATAACTGTCTATGTTTCGACAGATCAGGATATAGGTTCATTCGAGGACTTATCCGCCACCCAGGGTGTGACATATTTCTACTGGCTCGACATTTATGATCGTCGGGACAACAGTTCGCGCTCGTTGCTGGGAAGCGGTTCGTGGTAGAATGAAATATTCCGCGTTAGATAAGCTCAATTTGCTGGCTAATATATACAGCCGTATGTTTGCCGCTATCTTCAAATTCAGAACCTGGTTAGGTTTTTTCATTCTGGCCTTATTTCAAGCTTTTGGGTTATTCATGTTGGCCAGGTTTTATCTGCCCGGGTTTTATCAAATTACAAACCCGATTCTATCGATGTTCGTCCCCGGGTTCATGTTTCATTATCCGCAATATTATCTCGCTTTGCCGTCGATCTACTCCGGGTACGAGAATTTTATTCTCGGACCGACCGTCTGGGTGATACTCTCGGCGTTCGCGGTTTACAGGCTCGGAGGCTATTATTCGGATAATAAACCGACCGCGGGGGAAAGTTTTTCGATCGCCCGGAAAGTATATATCCCACTTCTGGTTTTTTGGGCGCTGGAAACCGGCCTGGTGCTTCTGGTCATGTTTCTATCAACGAGTATCGCCGACGATTTCGTTTTTGGCTCTCCCAACAGGAAAATAGTTTTAAACCTGGGATTGCAGTTCTTAGCCTTCGGAATATCCGCTTTTTTTCTCTATACAATCCCGGGAGTTATCTTAGGTTCAAAAAAACTGCTTACCGCGATTCGCGAAAGTATCGGCTTATGCCGAAAGAACTTCTTTTTAACCTTTTTTATAATCCTTATCCCCGGATCAATAAAAACGTTTATCAATCTTCTGCTTACCGAATTTTCCCCGAAGATCGTGAAATTTTTAAACCCGGAGCTCATACTCCTTTTACTTGGAATCCAGATATTCATGGGGATATTTATCAATCTGTTTATCTACGGCTCCGCCGTTTTCGTTTATAAAAAGATGTCTTGATCCTACCCCGATTGTCATAATTGTCACTTGATATATGATTCGCTCAGCCGATATTATTAACATAATGAAAAGATTAATACCGCCCCTTTTGATATTCGTGCTGGCCTATGTCTATTACTCGATCCAGGCCTGTCCCTCGTTTTATTTCTGGGATTCGGCCGAACTCACCGCCGCCGTTCTGACCGACGGAGTTCCCCATCCACCCGGTTTTCCTCTGCTACTGTTGATCGCCAAGCTGTGGCTTTCCGTGACGCCATTTGAAAAGGTATTAAGCCTGAATCTCTTCTCCTCGTTCATGGCTGCCGCGGGGCTTACGATCTGGTATTTCGTAATTATGGAAACGCTGCGTTATCTTTTCAGAATGACCGACAGGAATTCGCTGAGTGTTATCTCCTTTATATCGATAGTGGTCCTGGGAATTACATTCAGTTATAGTATCCAGGCGACGAGGTTCGAGGTATATTCCCTGAATTTTTTGTTGTTTGCCGTCATCTTTTATCTGGCTCTCAAGCTTATTGAAACCAGTGGAGAATCCGCCGTATTAAATTTCCTTTTCTACGGCGCGGTCGGCCTGTCGTTGGGAGCCCACCTGCTTACCATGGCGCTTGCGCTGCCCGGGATTTTCCTTTTCTATTACGCCTGGACCAAATGGAAAATCTCCAGGCCCGCCGCGGGAATTCCCCTCGCTGTCATAATTATCGTTGCTCTTTATTATTATTTGTATAAGCTCGCAGTCCTTCAGCCATCTCTCAACTGGGGCGATCCTTCGAATCTCGGTCGATTCTTAGATTACCTTTTTGTAAGGGAATTCAATCTGTCGATGTCTAGCTTCTCTCGAGCTCATTTGGCCGAAAATATCTCTTTTGTCGCGAGGTTGATCGCCAGGCAGTTCGGGCTAATTGGCATTATACTGGCTCTTGTCGGGCTGGCCTATACGTTTATCAGGAAAATCCCCCTGGGTGTCGGTGTCTCTTTGATTCTGGTTTTGAACGTGTTCTCCTCTGTATTCTCAACAGAGTATTTCTATGAGAATTTCGACCTGCACGGTTATCACCTGATATCGATGGGAATCATGGGAATGTGCTCGGCGATCGGACTGACTCTGTTTTACGGTTTCTTGAGGCACAAGAAAATGAAGAAGGATTTTAAGACCGATAAGAGAGCGTTGATGATAACAGCGGTCGTTGCCGTATTAATTTTCGCCGTTCCGATTTACAATAATATATTTTCCGCCGACCTCTCCGATGTCGATGGTAGGACATTTGCCGAGGCGTTCCTACAGGGTGCGCCCGATAACGCGATGATTATCACTTCATATTATAACACCTACTTTTGTTTGCTCGCCTACGATGCCGGATATAATCCGGATAGCAAAAGAATAATTCATTGCCTGTATAACTGGGATCACAAATGGGGCAGGGAGCAAGCGGCGCGCCGGTCTGATGAAAGTATCCCCGTCGAACGCGGACGACAGGAATTTTACAGGGAACTACTCAACGGGCGGACGGACGCAAAACCCGTATACATTGAATATGACAGCTCCAGCCGCCCATTAGCAAAGTATATTAGGCCTCAGGGGTTAGGCTATATCTTCGCGTTTCATGATTCCTTAAAGGCATGCCCCCAGTCATTCGTGTACGATATTCAATTGCGGCTGAAAGAAGCCTCCGGTTCGAATCACATCGAATGGATAAAGACTTGGGTGCTTTGGTTCAATAACAGGGGCTTGTATTACAAACATCTGGGCGAGATCGACGCTGCTAACGCTTATTTCGAGGCCATGAATTCCCTGGCCGAGACCGCTGAAATCGAATAAAGCCTCTTATTTCCACCTTTTATCTCTTTTTGAAACATTTATAACCAGAATATATGTCGGTTCTTTTTCGCAATTCGCAAAGCGCTATAGAATTTCCGCCAAAAATACGGATATTTCGGCCAAACGTGATTTCTGACCCCACGGGTTTTGAATCTCTATCCGATTGTATGATAAGCGGATAGGCTGTTTTAATCTCGTGTGCAGACTGTTTTTCGATCGAACGGCATGTCCTTTGCCTTAACCTACGATGGTTCTTTAAAAAACAAAATAAAATTAACAGGATTAATATTATGAATTTCAACCATTTTGTTAATTAAAGTCAGAAAAGCAACGTTCGATAACAAAAAGTAGAAAACAATAACCCAATAAACAGAGAGGTGTGCAAATGTTGAGAAATTTTCATCGTAACAGCAAAGGTTTTACGCTGATCGAGTTGATGATCGTCGTGGTCATCATCGGTATCCTGGCCGCTCTGGCCATCCCGCGTTTCATGCGTTCGACCACCAAATCCAAGCAGTCGGAAGCCAAGCAGCTCTTAAAGCAGGTTTACACAATGCAGAGAGCTTACCGTCAGGAATTTAACGCTTATTGCCTGAACGGTGTTACCGCCAGCGCCGCCGCTCCTGCCACTTTCGCGCAGATCGGTGTCGACATTATGGCTGCGTCCCGCTATGCGTACGTCATGACCGCCAACGCCGCCGCATTCACCTGCGTTGCTACTGGCAACCTGGATGATGATGCTGTAAACGACATCTGGCAGATTACCGAGACCGGTGCTCTGACTAATACATCAGACGACTCTGTCCTGCCTTAGCTGGACGGGATTTTTCGGGGGACGGTCTTCCGTCCCCCATTTTTTTTGCCAACCTTACAGGAGAGAGATAATGAATGGGCAAAGAAAAAGGATTTCTAAAGGATTCACGCTGATAGAATTAATGGTCGTAGTCGTAATTATCGGTGTCCTCGCCGCCCTGGCGATCCCTCGATTTATGAGCTCGGCCGCCAAATCCAAACAATCTGAGGCTAAACAGTTATTGAAACAAGTTTATAATATGCAGAGATCGTATTTCATGCTCCACGAGAGCTATTGCCTTGACGGAGTTACAGCCTCGGCCCTGGCTCCAAACGCGTTTAATTTGATTCATATGGATATCCAGCCCAGCGCTCGATATGCATACGTCATGGTTGCCGGATTGAATTCTTTTTCTTGCACCGCTACGGCCAATATTGACGATGATATCATTATAGATAGCTGGACGATAGATGATACGGGGTTCCTTGTAAGTAATTCTGACGACGCAACCAATTAAAATCACCATTATATTTGATGATAAAGCGACATTCCAATTTACAATTTTGCTGATATGATATATAATCCCGTTATGAACGATCCTTTATTACTGACAATAGTCTTTTTGTTCGGAATCATGTTCGGGAGCTTTTTAAACGTCGTCATTTACCGACTTCCTTTGGAAAAGTCGGTCGTAAAGCCGCCGTCAAGTTGCCCGCAATGCGGAAATCGGATAAAAGCCTATGATAATATCCCCATTATTTCCTACCTGCTGTTGGCTGGAAAATGCCGAAACTGTAAAGCGAAAATACCGATCCGTTATCCGGTTGTCGAGTTTCTGGCGGGCGCCCTTTCGGTTTTCGCCATATTCTATTTCGGTTTGAATTTAAAGGGAATCGAAACCCTGGTTCTATCCCTGGCTTTTATCGCCATATTCTTTATCGATCTCGATCATACGATCATCCCGGATCTCATCACCCTGCCCGGAATCGTAATCGGTTTCGGCATAAGCTTTATTCCGGGTGCCTTTATCCATTGGGATCAGTCCCTAATCGGGCTTCTGGTGGGCGGAGGATCGTTTTACATGGTTGGCATGATCGGACAATTCGTGTTCAAAAAAGAGGCGCTTGGCTTTGGTGATGTTAAATTCGCGGCTATGCTCGGCGCTTTTGTCGGCTGGCAAAATCTCCTGCTCACCCTGGTGCTGGCTTCGTTTTTCGGATCGGTGATCGGCATTATCGTAATGCTTCTGCAGGGTAAGGGGCGACAATCATATATACCGTTCGGACCGTTCCTGGTGATTGGAGCCTGGATCTCGATCTATTTCGGCGATTCGATATTCCGCGCATATCTCGATTTCGTCGGCTTGTAACCAATTGAAATATCCATATTCCCTGCCGATAAAACCCATAGATGGCAAGGAAATATGATAAATACGAACTTGAGATAATAGTCTCACTAGGCGCCCTGATCCTCTTTTTAATCTCCATCAATTTTATCTCCGGTTATTCGTTTGAAAAGGCCGTCAGGGGGCAGGCCGTCCAGTTCGAAAACTCGGTTAATATTGCCGCGAATTACATGAAAACCGAACTGGAAAAAGACCTCTCCAGATGGATACGCTCCGATATCCTGCTCTTGGAACGGTTACGCGATTTCTCGGTAGTCACCGGAATTAAGGGAATATCGGTCACCGATACCTCTGGACGGATGATTGCTTTGCTGAAACCACTCGAATCATCCGGCGCGATCGATCGTGAATTTCTAACCGTTAAAAGAACATTAAAACGGCAAAACGGTCATACGACCGCTTATCTTTATATCAACGCCGAAAATAAAACCGGGGCGAATTATAGGAATCTCTCCAGATGGGACGCGGCTTTCAGGATCGTTGGAGTAATATCTGCCCTCGTTATAGGATTTTTCTTCATCAGGGCAGTACTAATACCCTACAGAAAGATCAAGCACGAGGCACTCGATTACAATCTCGACTTTATCGACATGGAATCGGGAAAAGGGATCGAATATATAGTAGATACGTTTAAAGACGTTATAGCGGAACTCGAGGAAAAAAAGGCGCGCTTGGAGGTTATGTACAACAACTCCGAAAAAAGAGCCGATTCGCTGGCTCGCTACAACGATTATATCCTCGGTTCAATATCCTCGGGAGTAGTGATCTGTGATTCTACCGGGACCGTTACGAGGTTCAACCGCTCAGCCGAAGATATCTTGAGATATTTTGAAAAAGATTGTCGAGGCAAACAATACCTGGAAATCTTCGGCCCGGACCACAGGCTAACGGCTTTACTCAATGACGCTCTTAATCATGGGATTACCCATTCACGTCTCGAATTCGAGGTGGAACGTCCTGACGGCGAGAAACTCTGGCTGGGATGTTCGTCATCGATGATAAACGACGAAAAAGGGGAGGGGATGGGCGCCGCAATCCTGATGATCGATCTTACAGAGATCAGACGATTGCAGGAATTATCGTCATACTCCGAAAAAATGGCCTCGCTGGGTGAACTTTCCGCCGGCCTCGCGCACGAAATACGGAATTCATTCGCCGCCGTCCAGGGTTTCGCCAAATTGCTTAGGAAAAGGGGAGAGCTAACCGATAACGACCTTAAATTAACCGAATCTATATTGGGCGAATCAGAATCGGCCGAGTCGCTTCTTTCACGCTTTTTGGATTTCGCCCGACCTTTAAACTACGTCCCCGAAATGACAAACC
The DNA here is from genome assembly GCA_036481315.1 of Candidatus Zixiibacteriota bacterium. GTDB lineage: Bacteria > Zixibacteria > MSB-5A5 > UBA10806 > UBA10806 > JAZGHS01. The sequence goes on from JAZGHS010000159.1 coordinate 19,447, forward strand.
TGATATCCCTTGTCGATACGACAGTACATAACCTCACTCATCTGAATATCGATAAAATCAGGTTAAACCACCGAAAATCGAGGAATATCCCCGAACTCCCAGCCGATCCGATCCTGTTAAAACAGGCTTTGAATAACCTGCTTTTAAACGCCTGCGACGCTATGCCCGATGGCGGCGATATCATTATCGAAACCGAGTTGAGCGATTCGAAGAATACAAGATCGGAAGTATTGATATCGGTTTCAGACACAGGCGTCGGGATCGGCCCCGAAAATCTCGATAAGATTTTCCAGCCGTTCTACACGGATAAACAGAATGGCACCGGCCTCGGACTCGCGCTCGTTAAAAAGATCGTCGTTTTGCACGAGGGAAGCATTAACGTAAAGAGCAAGCCGGGCAAAGGGACGAGGTTTACGGTTTATCTGCCAATCAACCTCAAAGATAAGACAGGCAGCCCTGATAGACGAAACATCCGCCAGACCGCACTATAGAAAGTATCTAAAACTATACGGTATTTGAATTGGAAGAATCGCTTTTACCCCGCTTCTTCCGGTTAAACTCATCCGATTCGCCCTTCGGGATACTCAACGATTCCCAGCCTTCAGACCAATGCCGCGCCAGGTAAACTATCTGCCCAACATGATACGCGTAATGCGTTAACTGACGGTTAATCGCCTCTATAACCGTATGCGGTTTGCTGCGAATTAGAATCGTTCGGCTCAAGTCGTCAGGATTAAGAGGATTTAAAGCGTCGAACAAAGTTTTCCAGCCGCCCTCCCAGGCAATCATCAGGTTTTCTCTCGTGTCGCCATCGACCAATACAAACTCGTAATCGCGGTTCCTGTCCTGCTTCTCGCCGTCGGACGTTAAAAAGTCGGTCCAGCGCGATCTCATGTTCCCCGCCATATGTTTTACCGTAATGGCGATACTGTTCGAGCGCTCATCGGGCAGACGAAAAAAAACATCATCGCCAATTTGAGCCATAGCCTTTTCCGCAAGCTTCTTGTAATTGGAGAACAGTTGTTGGATATCATTGAGATAGTTGGTCAATGGCATATATTCCCTCCGATTAAACAGTCCCACTCACAGTCATCTCCGCCACCCGGAACGTGGGGCAGGAAACCGGTCCCTGGAATTCCAGGTCGTTGCCTACCATATCGATGTTTTTTAATATTTCGAGTAAATTCGACGCTACTGTAACCCCCTCCACCGGGTAAGCGAGCTTGCCTTTCTCAATCCAGATTCCTGACGCTCCAAGCGAAAAATCACCGGTAACGGGGTTCGTCCCGGAACCCATTAAGCCCGTTAAATAAAGTCCGCTTTCCACCGATTCGATTATCCGTTCGAAATCCGAATCCCCAGATTGCATATAGAAATTGTACGAGCCGATAGATGGTAGCGACGAATTATCGCGCTGAGCGTTAGCGGTCGAAACCGTTCCCGCTTTCCGCGCGGTGTAAACATCGTACAAATACGATTTCAAATTCCCCCGCGATATGATCTCCCGCCTTCCTGTTTGCAAACCCTCGCCGTCAAATGGCGATGATGCCAGTCCTTTCTTAAGTGTACCGTCGTCAATAAGGGTTACAAGGGGAGAGGCGATATCCTGTCCCAATTTGTCCGTAAGACAGGTCGCTTTCTTAAAAACCGCGTCGCCGTCAACCGCCGCTAAGAGGCCTCCCAAAACAGCCGTTCCGGTGATCTGATCGAAAACCACCGGCACCCGGGCAGTTCCCGGGGTTTTAGCTCCGAGCATCCTGACCGCTCTCTCCGCGGCGATCCGCCCGATATTTTCGGGAGAGTCGAGATCGTCAAGATGACGTTTATAAGAATACCACCAGCCACCCTGAAGTTTCCCGTCCTCGGCTGCCACCGGTTTGCAGACCAGGTAACAGTATGACGATTTATAGCTATGAGTCTGTCCATGCGAATTGACTAAAACGGTAGTCGTCTCGCCGTCGTAAAATCCGGCTCCCTCCGAATTGGTAATTCTTTTATCGAAATCGAACATCGTCCGTTCCATCGTAAGACATGAATCGATTTTCCATTCGGTGGATAATTCTCCGATTGCCGGATCGAATATATCCAGATTGGCCGGGACAAAATTCTTTTCAGATTCCGGAAGTCCGTTGAATTGGTCGGATGTTGTTTCCCGCGAGAGATCAACCGCCTGTCGGGCCGCTTCCTTCAGCCCCATCGATGAAAAATCGGAGCTGAAACAGAATCCCAATTGTTTATTCTTAAAAGCGCGGATACCGTATCCTTCGGACGTCGCTTCCTTGATATTCTCGACCTGTTTCATCCTCGTCGATATCTCCGATTCACGGCCGCTTTGAATTAAAACGTCGGCCTCCTCGGCTCCGCTTGCAAGTGCTTCTTTAATTATCTCCCGTCCGAATTGTTCTATATCCATGTTAGCCTAAGCTCCTTTTCCCATCATTGAGTCGCCCCCGATTTCGGTGCCCCCGACGACAATCTCCGAGACCTTGCAGGTGGGAATCCCCACTCCCACAGGCACCGATTGGCCGTCCTTCCCGCAGGTCCCCACGCCGCTGTCGAACTTAAGATCATTCCCCACCATTACGACCTTTTTTAATACCTCGGGTCCTGAACCGATTAAATTCGCCCCCTTAACTGGGTAGGTGATTTTGCCGTCCTCTATGGCATATCCTTCCGTAACCTGGAAAACGAATTGTCCGTTGGAAATATCAACTTCGCCGCCGCCGAACGATTTGGCGTATAATCCCTTTTTCACCGATTTGATTATTTCATCCGGTTCATGATTGCCGGGAAGCATGAACGTGTTGGTCATCCGGGGCATGGGGTAATGACGGTAAGATTCTCTCCGCCCCGAACCGGTTGGTTTTGATCCCATCAATTTCGAGTTGAGCCGATCCGTCAAATATCCTCTAAGTATCCCTTTCTCGATCAGAACATTTCGCTGAGATTCCGTCCCCTCGTCGTCGATATTTATACTGCCCCTCAAGCCGGGAATCGTACCATCATCAACCACGGTGCAGAGATCCGAGGCTGTTTTCTCGCCTACCCTCCCGGAGTACAACGATGTTCCTTTGCGGTTGAAATCGGCCTCCAAGCCATGACCGATCGCCTCGTGAAGTAATATACCCGCCCAGCCGTTACCAAGGACGACAGCCTGCGGGCCCGCGGGTGCCTCCTTCGCAGAGAGAAGAATAAGAGCCTGCCTGACAGCCTCCTCCGCGTAATACTCAGGGCTGTTTTTTGAGAAGTGCTCAAACCCCACCCGGCCTCCTCCTCCGTATCGTCCCGCCTGACGATTGTTTCCCTCGATCGCGTACGCGGAGACGTTAAACCGGGTCATCGTCCGCTGATCTCCCGCTAAAAAACCATCGGAATTGGCCACGACCACAATCTTGACCCCGTCCCAGATCGATGCTTGTACTTGATAGATTCTTTTATCTTTATTGTGGGCGGTCTCCCTCGCTCGCCTGAGCAGGTTCGCCTTTTCGCTTACCGCTACCTCGTCGGGCATAATTTCGATAGTGGTTAAGTTTCTCGCCGCAAGGGGCGTAATATTAATCTCCCCGCGAATATTCCCAGAGCCCGAGGCGATAAACGAGGCGGTCTTTGCGGCTTTTACCAAATCATCCATTTCAAACCGTTCCGAATAAGCGTATCCGGTTTTTTCACCGTCAATTACCCTAATCCCCAGCCCCATGGAAATTCCCGCCTGGGCTTGTCGTATCTTGTTCTCTTCCAGAGAAATACCGTTGATTACCGAATACTCGGCGTATATCTCAGCGAATTGTCCTCCCCGCTCCAGAGCAGTCGAAAGTAGCCTGTCAATATTCGACGATGTGAGAATATTCTCGAATGATTCGAATCCTGATTTCATCGTCTTTGCGATTTTAGTATCGGAAAACACTTGCTTTATCATCAAACTCCTCATTCCGTCTGAATGCGCGAACTCTGTCTCAATATTATATTGATGAACATTCACGCGGGGTAAAATGTTCTTAAAATGTGTAAATATGATATCCTTGGCTTTTATTCAAGAAAAATTGCGTTCACGGGCCGGTAAAATACTCCCCTTTTTTAAAGTTCGATTACATAAAACCGATAGAGAAAAAGAGAAGGAAAGTAAAACATATGTCGATTAAAAATAAAGTTTTCGCTCGGCTCGATTCTCTTGATAGCATAAATTCGCCACCCGCGATTATAAAGGATATTTTAACACTTTTAAATCAGGAAGAATCATCGGCGAGCAAGCTGGCGCAGGTTATACTTAAAGATCCCGGACTGACCGCCAAAGTGCTCAAAGTGGCAAATTCCTCGTTCTACGGTTACCGCGGACAGGTCAAGAATATCAATCAGGCAGTAATGATTCTCGGGCAGACCATGGTAAAATACCTGGTTCTATCCATCTCGATCTATAATCATGTGATTGTCAAAGACCCGGGTAAAGAAGCGGAATATATAAGATTGTGGCAGCATTTTCTCGAGACCGCCTCCATTGCCAGAAATATCGCTTTAAATATCAATTACGGCCTCGAAGAAGAAGCATATGTCGCCGGTTTGCTTCACGATTTCGGCCGAATATTCTTAATCAAATATTTCGGGGGAGAGGTTTTTCAGGCCAACCGGCTGGTGAAGGAAGGCAAAACCCTGCTG
>JAZGHS010000160.1:0-16057 GCA_036481315.1 Candidatus Zixiibacteriota bacterium
CGAAAAAGTCGTCGAACGTCCTCCTAAGGAGATCGAGTAGTTGAAATTATTGATCGTACTAAAACAGTTTTTGCAGGATATCAGGAAGCAGAAACTGAGGACGTTTTTGACGACCTTCGGTATTGTCTGGGGTACAGCCGCCACTATCATACTGGTGGCGTTCGGCGAGGGTTTGCATAAATTTCAGAAGAAGAGATTCCATGGTCTTGGTGACCGCATTACTATAATCTGGCCGGGAACAACATCCATACCATACAAAGGGCTTCCCAAGAGCCGCACTATCCGCTTCACTGACGACGATGTCGATATGCTGAAAAAAGAGGTTCGCGGGATGTCGCTGGCCTCTCCGGAATACAGTCGAAGTGCCCCGATAACATACGAGCGCAAGACACTTTCACAGAATTTGAAAGGCGTATACCCAGAGTGGGGCCTCATGCGCAATATCATTCCGGAGGAGGGCGGAAGATTCATAAACGAAATCGATCACCAATACCGTAAGAGGGTTGTCTTCTTGGGGACGAGGATCAGAGATAAACTGTTCGGCGAGGAGGTCAATCCGGTCGGAAAACATGTGATAATTAAGGGAGTGCCCTTTCTGGTGGTTGGCGTGATGAAGGATAAAGTACAGAATTCGTCCTATGGCGGCCGGGACAGGCATAATATGTTTGTCGCCTCATCCACGTTCAAGACAATGTTCGACAGAAGGTACCCGAATAATATGGTCTATCAGGTGGCCGAAGGGTTAAGTTCAAGGTCGGTCTTGAAAAAAGTCTTCGGAGTGATGGCGCGGAAGTACAAGTTTGATCCCGATGATGAAGAGGCGCTCAGTGTCTGGGATACGATCAAATCAGAGGAGATGTGGAAGCCGTTTTTTGAAGGATTCAAGATATTTCTGGGCATTATAGGAGTGTTTACGTTGATCGTCGGCGGAATCGGCACTGCCAATATCATGTATGTCGTGGTTAAGGAACGAACCAAGGAGATCGGGATCAAAATGGCGTTGGGTGCTACCCGGGGACACATAATGGGGCAGATAATATTCGAATCAATTCTAATTACCGCCGTAGGAGGGTCTTGCGGGTTTCTTGTGGCGAAGTTTTTCGAGGCAGGATTTCCTCAGCTTGGCTTGGGGGAGTACGTTGGCGATCCGATAATCGCTACTAACGCAGTTATTGCTACCATAACCATAATCGGGACCATCGGCTTTCTGGCAGGTCTTTTCCCGGCCCGGAGAGCATCGAAGCTCAATCCTGTGGAAGCATTAAGATTATAATATGCGAATTTTTACTTACAAGCTACTTCTGTTCTTGAAGCTTATCGGTAGGGAATTCAAAGCCCAAAAACTCAGGATGGGGCTTACCATCCTGGCGATCACCTGGGGTACGATTTCCATTACGCTTCTGATGGCCTTCAGCGTAGGTCTGGATCAACAATTTACCAAGGCGAGGCAAGGACTTGGCAATGGCATAGTAATAGTATGGGGTGGACAAACATCATTGCCTTATCAGGGGCTGCCCCAGGGCAGGAGAATAAGTTTCCGAACGGAATCGGGGATTATTGACCTGATTAAATCCCGGGTTGTCGGTATTGATGTGGTCGCCGGCGAATTTTTGCGATGGGGTCAAACCTTGGAATATGAAGGAAAACAAATCAATAAACTCGTATGCGGTACATATCCGGAATATGAGAAGATGAGAGCCCATTACGCGAAAGCGGGTGGACGGTTTATCAATAAAAAGGATATGGAATTAAAAAGGAGAGTAGTCTACCTGGGTACGAAAGTGGCCGACGAGATTTTCGGGGAAAATTTGAATCCCGTCGGAGAGATTGTGAAGATCAACGGCATGCCATTTACCGTAATCGGGGTTATGATTGATAAACTGCAGGATTCCAGCTACCATGGTCCGGACGACAACTATGTTGTGATTCCGGCCTCCACATTCTTGTTATTTTATGGCGATCCGTTTTTTGACAATCTGGTATATAAGGTTAAAGACGGAATAGACTCGAAGGTCGTGGAGAAAGACTTATTCCGCGTACTCGGCGCGAAATACAGGTTCGATCCCGCGGATGAGAGTGCGTTATGGGTATGGGATACCATTGAAGGGGAGGAAATCTCTAAAAAGGTGTTTATGGGTGTTACTATTTTCATGTGGTTTATCGGTGGCATGACCCTCCTTATCGCCGGAATCGGAGTGGCGAATATCATGTATGTTGCGGTTCGCGAAAGAACAAAGGAGATTGGCACCAAGATAGCCCTGGGAGCCGAAAGAAGGCATATCATATTCCAGTTTATGACCGAGGCTCTTTCAATCGCGCTGGTTGGCGGTCTTATTGGAATAACTTTCAGCGTAGCAATATGCTCGTTGTTTAGAATGTTGCCTATGGAAGGAGCATTGGAGTTTCTTGGTCAACCTACCGTCAACTGGCTTGTGGCCGGTACCACCGTATTTACACTTTCATTTATCGGGCTGTTTGCCGGATTGTTTCCTGCCCGGAAAGCTGCGTCCATTAATCCCGTAGAAGCATTGAGGTACGAATGAATAATAATGGCACATTAATTTCGTTTTCCGGCATAACCAAGTTTTACGATACCGGAAGGGTGAAGGTCAGAGCTCTAAAAGGCATTTATCTCGATATCAAAAGAGGCGAGTTTGTCGGTGTTATGGGGCCGTCGGGATCGGGAAAATCTACTTTGATGAATATCATGGGTTGCCTCGATACACCATCGTCGGGGGATTATGCTCTCGACGGTCATCCCGTAGCCGATCTGAATATTCATCAACTGGCTTCCATCAGAAATAAAAAGATCGGCTTCATTTTTCAAAACTTCAATCTCCTCCCTTACGCGACCGCATATGAAAATGTCGAATTGCCGTTAATCTTCGCCGGGCTTCCCGGCCAGATTCGCAAGGAAAAGGTTATGCATAATCTCTCCCTGGTCGGGCTTGCCGACAGGGCCGATCACAAACCGACGGAGCTATCCGGCGGTGAGATGCAGAGGGTGGCTATCGCCCGGGCCATGGCCAATGATCCCGAGGTTATTTTAGCCGACGAGCCGACCGGTAATCTCGATTCTAAATCGGGCAACGAGATCATATCTATTTTCGAAGATTTAAACAAGGCCGGCAAATCGGTAGTTATGATCACCCACGATTCGAATATCGCTGAACGTTGTCATCGGATCATCCGCATCAAGGACGGCTTGATTGAGATCGACGAGAGAAACGGTCATCGGGAGACGTCGGTAACGTAAACGGGTAAAACGACGGATTTCGGCGCTCTGAGTTAGCGGTTGAATGTTCATTTTATAAATAGGTTGCGGGTATTATCCGATTTTGATAATATTTGTAAAAATCGGATTCGATTATCCCTCGGATAAGGCGGATAATGTTAACGAGAATATTTTTTCTGATTGCCGCGATTATAATATTTAATGAACGAGGATTGTCGGCAGGCTGGCGCTCGGATCTGGATAGTCTATTTGTAGCTGATTCGCCCGAATCAGCTGGAAAATATATCGAGAATATCCTGGGCGCAGGGGTTGGTTGGGACGAGATAACCTCCGGAATTGACAGCTTGGCTTTTTCTGAGAAACCGTCGGGGGCGCTTATTCTCAATCTTGTACTTTGCAGGGATAGCGTCGAAAGACCCTATATAGTTTACGTTCCCCCAAACTATGATCCTGGTTTGCCCACTCCGTTACTGGTTGTACTCCACGGGGGCGCAGCCGGCGCCAAAATAACCGAGGATCCTAAAAAATACGCCGAATCTCATCCATTCTCGTTAATGGCGCAGGAAAACGGATGGCTCGCTTTGTATCCATTCGGACAGTCCGGGGCAACATGGTTCGATGATGTCGGGATGGCCAATATCAAGAATCTGATTAGGATTATAAAATCGGAATATAATGTGGATGATAACCGTGTCTGGATGGGCGGGTTTTCTGACGGCGGTTCCGCGGCTTCGGGCACGCCATGCTTGATCCCACCGACTATGGGGCGTTTATAGCCCTTAACGGCCATATGGGAGTGGCCAGTCAGGACGGGGGAATTCCCACATTCCCGGTTAATTTTTTCAACTCCCCTGTTTACGCGGTAACGACTTTCCGGGATGCTCTCTATCCATCCAGCCAGATGCGCAAAGGGATCGAAATGGCGAATAAGGCTGGCGGCAGAGTCTTTTACCGGGAGCGTGACGGTGTCCATAATTTCGATTATGCCGAAGAAGAGCTGCCTTTGATTGCCGATTTCCTCAACAACCATCCTCGTGATCCTTTGCCATCGAAAATCATCTGGGAATCATCTGACCGACGGTTCGGTCAGTGTTTCTGGCTGGCGATCGACGGCGTTTCCGAGGATCAACCGACTAGGTGGCATAAAAGGTATAATGCAGAGATTATCGACAGCAGCATTACCATCGGCTTTTTTCCCGATGACACTTTTGCCGGCCCCGGTGTGCTGGCAGGGGGTATAGCCGGAGAAGAATACCTGGCCGGAAAGATGGGGCTTTTACCGGGGGATATAATTGTAGGCGGTAACCGCATCGAAATAGAGAAAATCGGTGATATTAACGCCTTTAAATCGACTATACGCTATGGAGATCCGGTAACGATTGTCGTAATGAGGGACGACAAGAAGATCGAGCTGAGGGATAGTCTTCCCGAGCCGAGAACAACACCCTTATTGAAATATGCTGATAATTCGTCGGCTATCGCCCGGGCGACATTTTACGGGAATATTGTCGAAATAGAATCGTCGAGATTGAGATCTTTCAGGATTCTGATAAACCCGGACATGTTCAATATCGAACAGAATCTAAAGGTGATAGTTGACGGCGATATTGTTTATGATAAGCCCATAGAACCCGACCCGAAATTCATGCTCTGGAATTTCTGGGAAAATCTCGACCGAGGGCTATTATATATATCTGAAATTGAAATATCGCTGTAAATATTCCTAAATTACAGCTATCTTTAATGCGGTTGAGAATTCAGATTGAAACTGAGCGGGGAGCGAAAAATGTTTTTTAAAACAGAGAAATATCGAGATCTTGGATTGTTGATTTTGAGAGTGGGTATCGGCCTGATGTTCGCGTATCACGGCGCTCCCAAACTTTTCGGAGGTCCTGAAAAATGGGAAAAACTGGGCGGTGCCATGGGAAACTTCGGGTTGGATATTTTCCCCGTATTCTGGGGTTTCATGGCATCCGTATCCGAATTTGTCGGGGGGATTTTTCTGGCGGTGGGCTTTCTAACAGGGCCGTCCTGCGCTTTGCTGGCCGTTACAATGATTATCGCGGCGGTTTTTCATCTGGCCGGAGGAGACGGGCTTGGTAGGGCTTCCCACGCGATAGAGGCGGGTATACTATTTATTAGCCTGATATTTATAGGGGCGGGAAAATACAGCCTGGATTTCCGGCTGCGACGCGGTAGCAGGCCCGAATAGACTGGCCGCAATATCGGGTTTTACCAAGACAAAGCGGTTTGCTTTGAAAACCACAGTTACTATATTGAAAGTGAGTAACGAATAGATGAGATTGTATGATCGACGATTTGTGTAAACGGATAATCGAATTGTTGATTGCCGGGAAGGTCGAATTTTGAATTTAGGTGATCCGGAACAATTATATCGCGAGCTTATCGAGAATCTGAGGGACGTGATTTATTCGGTGGATAACCACGGGAAAATCACTTATCTGAGCCCGCCGATAAAATTCATCAGTGGTTATGAACCATCGGAGCTGATCGGAATAGATTTTTTGGAATTGGTTTATAAAGACGATCGTGACCGCCTGATGCGCGAATTCGCCAGATATGTTTCCGGGTATGCCGAGCCCATGGTTATCGAATCTCGGATGATTATTAAATCCGGGAAGATACGTTGGACCCGGATCTTGATAAAACCGCTTCGTGATGAGAACGGTTTTAGAGGAATTAGGGGAGTTTTATCTGATATTACCGAGAATAAGGAAGTAGAGGAAGCCCTACGGGGAAGCGAGGAGCGTTATCGCGCCGTATGGGAATATTCGCCGGTGGGCATCTGCTTAACGGATAGGGACGGCATTTATCGTTACGTTAACCCGGCGTATTGCCGTATTTACGGTTATTCAGAGGATGAACTGGTGGGACGGCCTTTTTACGAGGTGATTTCTATGGGCCCCGGCGGAGCGAAGGTAAGGGAAACTCATAATAGAATATTCGACGCTGGAATACCAATTCTCCTGGGCGAAACCGAGTTTATCAGAAATAATGGCGAGCAGGTCTGGATAGAATATACTGCGGATTTTGTGAGGAAAGAAGGTATTCCTATTTATCTTGTATCCATGAATGTCGATATCTCGGATCGAAAAAAGGCGGCAATCGCCTTAAAAGAAAGCGAGGAAAAATATAGTCTCCTGATAAACAGAGCGCAGGATTCGATATTTTCGGTTGATGAGAACGGGAAGATAATTCTCTTAAATAATACGGCCGCGCGTTATCTGGGCGGTAATTCCGATGACTTTGTAGGACGGACCATCCTTGAAGTATTTCCCAAAAAAGCCGCTGATAAAAGAATGGAATTGATCGCGCAGGTTATAAGGCAAAAATCCATAGTTGTCAGGGATGAGGATATTGAATTAAACGGCGAATTAAGGTGGTTCAAGTCGAATCTGCATCCAATCTTCAGCTACGGAACTGGAAAAATCGTGGTTCAGATTATTTCTCATGATATCACCGAAGAAAAGATTAAATCCCGGCGAAATGACTCTCGGGTAAAACTGTTGGAAAAAATCAGGAATTCAAAAAACATCGAACAATGCCTCCAATTCGGAAGCGATACTATATATGGTTCGATGTTATTCAAGCGATCCGTTATGATACTGTTGGGCCGGGATAGCGAAACCCTCGGCCATGGACAATTCGGTGCAGATAGCGAAACCGTCGGAGGAATTGAATCTCTTATCGGATCAATTGGAAATATTAGCGATATGGTCGATAGGGCGAGCGTGAAAATCAGTAAATCTTATATTTTATCATCGATCGATCCCGCTGATCTTGGAAACCCCGTGGAGGATCGTCGAAGGCATATAAGGCATAATGACCGCGACCTCGAGTGGAAACCTGGCGATTCATACTGGACCCCGATGATCGGCGAAGGGAATAAACCCTTAGGGTGGCTCTGTGCCGATTCTCCTTTTGATAACAGGCTACCGTCAAAAGAAGCCGTAATCTACATTGAGGAAATCACGGATATAATAACCCAACATATACGAGAATTGATGGGACGGATAAGACTCAAAGAGGAACGTAAGGCGTTGGAAAACACCAATGTAACGTTAAAAGAGGTTATGACCGCCGTGGAGGAGGAGAAAAGGGATTTAAGGGATCGGATAATAAGAGATGTCGATACGGTGATAATGCCGATACTGGGCAAAATTATCTCTGACGATGGATCTTTGAATAACTCATATTTCGAATTACTAAAGAAAAACCTCGAAACCCTGACCTCAGATTCGGGCGGGGCGGGCCGAGGTATAACGAAACTCACTTCCCGGGAAATGGAAATTTGCGAGCTTATTAAAGAGGGGTTCACTAATAAGGGCATCGCAAATTCGCTGACTATTTCAATCGGAACCGTAAAAAAACATCGCGAGGCGATTCGCAAGAAGCTGGGATTGAGATACAAAGATATAAATTTAGCGACTTATCTTCAAAATACGTAAGTCTTTCTTTACAATACGTTAGTGCGTAGTTGAATGTACGCACTATATACGTATTTAATTAGTGTTGACAGATTGCCATAATTGTCGTTCTAATATACAAGACAAAAAATGTCTCTCTTAAAAAGAGTTCAGGCCCGATTATTAGGGATACTTCCCGGGGGGGAAGATGGGCTGAAGGACGGGCCATCTATGCTTCGCAGATGGCCCGGTTTTTTTTATCGATTTTCCGGTTGATATTACATTATATTTGACGTCAAATTGCTAATTTGTGGAGCTAACTCCCCATAATGATAATTTACCGGAATTCGTAATCTGGATTATCTCTGAGGTGCGCAAATGTTTTCAGGTTGGCTAAGTAGAGCAGTAGGAACTTCTTTTTCACTTTCAGCCCTTGCTCAGGAGAGGTCGCATAGTCACTCGCCTGATACGAAGCCGAACAATTTCCTTGATAAATTCGGAGTTGGAAAGTATTATCGTGCGAATTTAAAATTAGAGGTGAAAATTGGGAAAAAAGAAAATAGGCGTCTGGGTAGCTCTTGTGATATGCCTGATCGTTCTCAGTGTGAACAGTTGGTATGACCGCGCCGGGGCTGTAGATTCCGATCGGATAACAAAATCTAATCTTATTGAGCGAGGCAAGGATTTATCGGAGATTTTTGGCTTTGAACATATACCGTCGGATTACGATCTGGAGTTGGCATTCGCGGCAACCCGTCATAATTTCATGGTGTCCGAAAGCGGAGCAGGACGATTTATCGATTCTTTGCTTTCGCGTTTGTACTCGCGATCTGTCACTGATTCGGCTATAGATTCGGCTTATATTGAAACTCTGGGTGTGGAAATATGGGATGTATTGGAACTCAAGACGGCTTATCCTCCCGATTTTACCGTATCCTTCTTAGATGAGATCAGGACAATAACCGCTGTGGAAGACGAGGAAGATATCGAGAACGGTGAAGAGGAAAACGCCGTTGCTCCTATTCTGTTCGCTCTTATAGTAATAATCCTCGCGGCCAAGCTGGGGGGCGATCTGATGGCGCGATTCAAGCATCCCGCGGTACTTGGCGAGTTGATTTTCGGGATGATCCTCGGAAACCTGGTTTTATTCGGAATACACATTTTCGAGCCGCTACGTCAGCATATTACAATAGAAATCTTAGCCGAAATAGGAGTGATTTTATTATTATTCGAAGTTGGTCTGGAATCAAGCATAAAAGAGATGATGTCTGTCGGGTTGGCATCGCTGTTTACCGCTTCGATCGGGGTTATCGTTCCGTTTTTTCTCGGCTGGTGGGTTTCGGCTTTGTTTTTCCCGAACGAGTCCATATTCATCCATATATTTATAGGAGCTACGCTTACGGCGACATCTGTGGGTATTACGGCAAGGGTTTTAAAGGATATCGGCAAGATACGATCCCGGGAATCCAAGATAATTCTGGGGGCGGCTGTTTTTGACGATATAATGGGATTGGTGGTGCTGGCGGTGGTTGTCGGTATAATCGGGGCTCATAATACTGGCGGAAGTCTATCGTCAGCCAGCGTTCTATGGATAGTGGCCAAAGCTTTTCTCTTCATTATCGGAGCCTTATCAATCGGGGCTTTTCTGGCTCCGCATTTCTTCAAGCTGGCCTCGCGACTAAGGGCCCAGTCGGTCTTAATCACCTTTTCGTTGATGTTTTGTTTCTTATTCGCTCTTTTAGCCGATAAAATAGGGCTTGCGCCGATCGTGGGAGCTTTCGCCGCAGGTATGATACTATCCGGCATTAATTTTAAGGATATTTTTACTCGGGAAGAACGCAAATTAGAGGAATTATTAAACCCCATATCGGCATTTCTCGTGCCTATCTTTTTTGTGTATATGGGGATGAATGTCGATCTTTCCACTTTTACCAACGCTAACGTGATTCTTTTCGCGGCAGTATTGACATTTGCCGCCATCGTGGGCAAACAGGTATGCTCGCTGGTGGGGATTTTCGATCGCAAAATCAACTCCTGGGTGGTTGGGGTGGGTATGATTCCCCGTGGGGAGGTCGGTCTGATATTCGCCGGAATCGGGGCGAAATTGCAGATTAACGGTGTAAAGGTTGTCAATCCTGACGCCTATTCCGCTGTCATTATTATGGTTATGGTAACCACCCTGGTTACACCTCCCGTTTTGAAACTGATATTTACTGACAGGACCGGTTAGATTATATTTTTCCCTGTCGCTGTCGATATACATATGGAAAGCATTAATTTATGATATTTGCGTCGAAAGTAAAAAAGATTTACCCGAATCTTAAGGGCATTTTGCTGGCAGCCGGGTTTGTATGGTGTTTCTCCGCATACATCCCTCCGGATTCGCGAAGGCACGTGCTCTATGTATTGCTGATTTATGCCTTTATATTAATGCTGTTCAGCTTGCTCAAAAGAAAACAGATATTCTTAGTCGACAACTTGAATTTTGTAAGTCAGTTTTTCGACGCTCTGGTGATCGCCGCCATAATTCGTTATACAGGGGGGTTCTATTCAGATTTTTATCTCGCGTTTTTCCCCGTCGTCGCTTTAGCATCGGTTTTTTGCGAAAGATGGCGATCGGTGGTGGGGGCTTTATGGTACGGGGTCTGTTTTTTATTGGCCATTTACGGCAGTTCGCCTCTTTTGGACAATTGGCAAACGGTGATGTTCAGACTGATTTCGATCTGGTCGGTAGGCTTGGTATCTTTTTCAGTCGCCTATTTTATGAGATCGTCTGAGAAGAAGCTGCTCAAGACTCTCGACATGCTAAACGAGAGAACCTGGGAGTTGGAATCGTCACAATCTCAAATTTCCAATATTTATGAGACCTCCAGGGTTCTTTCCGGTATCCTGGATCTCGAGCATTTGCTTCAGGAAATACTAAACGTGGCTCAGAAGATTTTCAGACTTAAAACATGCCGTATCTTCCTGGCCAATGCCGCTGGCGACGGCCTTGATCTCTATGCCGGCCTTGAGAATGGAAATCGCCATATTTACGAAAACCCGATTCCCCACAAAAAGGATATAAATGGCTTTTCAGGCAAGACCGGTAAAGAATCACCAATGATTTCAGCTAATAATGCAAAAGACGGCGATACGGGAAAGGTCGATATACCATTATTATCCAGGGGTAATGTTATCGGCGTAATGCAGGTTTCCTCCGAAACAGGAACTCTTCCAGTAGGTAAAGATAAAAGATTCCTGATCGTATTCGCCGGGGCGGTGTCGGTGGCGATCGATAACTCGCTGCTTCATAAGAAGACTGAGGAACTGACAATAATCGACGCTTTAACCGGGCTTCACAATTATCGGTTCTTCCGCTATAAACTTGCCGACGAGTTGAGAAGAGCCGACCGCTATAGGCAGAAACTCTCGGTTCTGATGATGGATCTGGATCATTTTAAAGATATTAACGATAGATACGGTCATCAAACCGGAAACGCCATATTAAGGGAAATTTCCGGTATAATCATGCATTGTGTCCGCGATATCGACGTCGTTGCTCGTTATGGCGGTGAGGAGTTCGTGGTGATCCTTCCCCAGACCGAAGAGGAAGAAGCCGGGGTTATCGCTGAACGAATCAGGGATACTATCGAGAAGAACGAATTCGCCGACAGCCAGGGTCAGAGGGAAATCCGAATCACTATAAGTATCGGGATTACGGTATATCCCGAAGGTGTGCGTACTCTCAATCAGCTTATAGAGAAAGTGGATAAAGCTCTTTACCGGGCTAAAGCCGATGGCAGAAACGTTGTCCGGGTCGCCGAGAAGACCAAAAGGCGAACCGTGGATATCAATTGATGACCGATTTGTTAAATCCGGGTAAATTTTTTATTCTGGGCTTTGACGGAATCCAGCCCGACAAATCATTTCTATCTCTGATCGAATCTTATCCGCCCGCCGGTATAATTTTCCTTGGTTCGAACTACCGATCGCCAGAACAGCTTAAAAGCCTGATAACTCGATTTCGTCGCATAATTGGTAAAGATATTATTCTATCCGTTGATCAGGAGCCGGGAAGAGTTCAGCGGCTTAAAGATGGTTTTCCGGAGTCCCTTTCGCCCCGCGAATACGTGACGGCCGGGCGGGTCGATGATTATGCGAATTGGTGCGAACAAACAGCGGCGACGCTTTCGAATATCGGAATTAATCTCAATCTGGCTCCGGTTGTAGACATGACTCCGTTTGGCCGGTCCTCTCCCGTTCTTTCCCACAGGTCGTTCGGTGACGACGTGAATAAGGTGATCGAGTATTCGGAAATACTAATCGAAGCGCATAGAAAATATAATATTCTCACCTGCGCCAAACATTTCCCCGGTCTGGGGTCGGCGTCAGGTGATCCTCACGAGAGACTTTCGGTTTCGGATGAATCCGAGGAGAAATTTATCGATTATCATTGGAAACCGTTTATAGCGGCGGCGACGCAGGGAGTCGATTTACTGATGACCACGCATCTGTTGGCTAAAGCGCTCGATGACGAAAACCCCGCGACATATTCGTCGAAATTAATTTCTATGATTCGTGAGCGGATCGGATTTAACGGGCCTGTTATTTCCGACGATTTACTGATGACGGGAGCCGGGGATTGTGATAATATCGGTACGGGAGCCGTAAAGGCTTTAGAGGCGGGGCATAATATGGTTATTATCTCTAAGGATGTTACAGTGCAACGTAGAGCTCTGGAGCGCGTAGTGGCAAAATACAAGTCGGATGAAAATTTTCGTGAAAAGATAGACCGAAGTGAATACGCGATCAAAAAAATCAAAGAAAAAATATCGACTCGATAAGCTGTTTAAACCGGGGGGTCCTTTGAGGATTCTCGGTTTGAATTCGGGTACCAGCGCCGACGGCTTAAACGCTGTCCTAACCGAATTCAAGCGGGGATCGTTGCCTGCGGTTTTAAAAAGCGCTGTTTTCCCTTTCGATAATAAACTTTCCAAAAAGATTATTCGATGTTGCGAGCCGGATTATAACGACGGTGAAGCGTGGCTTGCGCTCGATATCGAACTGGGAAAAATAATGGCGGACAGAGCACGGAAATTTCTTCGCGACGCGTTTAAGCAGGGTTTCAAGGTCGATTTGATAGCGTCGCATGGTCAGACGGTCAGGCATTTACCAGCAAAAATGATCTCCCTGCAATTAGGCGATCCTGCCACGATAGCATCTAAAACCGGCCTTCCGGTTATAGCCGATTTCGGACGATCCGATATCGCCGCCGGCGGGGAGGGAGCGCCTCTCTCGCCTCTTTTACACGAATATCTTTTCGGGCATAAAAAACGTTGGCGGGCGGTTGTAAATATCGGCGGAATCGCTAATATCACGATATTGCCATCCCTTAAATCCCGGAAGCGGCCTTTCGCTGCCGATTGCGGGCCTGGTAACATGGTGATAGATATCGTTATGCGCCGATTGTACGGGAAAGCCTTCGATAAAGACGGCAAAATCGCGCTTTCTGGAAAACCGGAGAAGAAAGTAGTATCGAGATTTCTGCGCGGCCGGTTTTTCAGACTTCCACCTCCGAAATCTACCGGTAGAGAACTGTTTGGCGATAAATTCGTCGACCGCATGCTGCATGACCTGATCGGCTCCATTAAACAGGATAAAATCGCGACTTCGGCTGAAATAACGGCACAATCGATAGCGCGGTTTATAAAAAAATACGCATCCTCCGTGGAGGAGATATTCTTATGCGGTGGGGGATCAAAAAACGGATATCTGGTAAACAGGCTTGCCCGGGAATTTCCATCGATCAAAATCGGCGTTACCTC
Organism: Candidatus Zixiibacteriota bacterium; assembly: GCA_036481315.1. Taxonomy (GTDB): domain Bacteria; phylum Zixibacteria; class MSB-5A5; order UBA10806; family UBA10806; genus JAZGHS01. Next base: position 13,470 of record JAZGHS010000160.1, read on the forward strand.
GGAGCTTGGCTACGATCCGGAGAATATAGAGGCAATTTTATGGGCATATCTCGCTTTTCAAAATATAAACAGGGTTCCGGTTGACACATCACGCTTTACCGGCGCTGAAAAACAGTATATTCCGGGGGCTTTATGGCTACATTAACGAGATCCCTGGTTTTCGTTATCGCGATGTTTAACCTGGTCTCGGCAATGACCTCGAAAAAGCCGGAAATAGCGCCGTTACCCGATTTCAACCGCGAGGTTCCTGTTTTGCTTTATAGCGGTAAAGATATCAGAATAGAGATTCAAGGGGCGGCGGCCCTGGAATGTTACAGGGGCATAAAACTATCGGAAGTTTATTATTTTTCATCGGAAGTAAAACTGCGTTTTGACGATCACGGTATAGAGGTGAAAGACCATAATGGGGTATTAACGATCGGATTGACCGAGGTTCGCTGTAAGCCGAGAAACGAATCGACTGTTTTGAGATTAAATGGCAAATCGTACCGGGGATTTTTGCGCGGGGTTCATCGGGAGGAATCAGAGTCCATAATGATACTCAATATGGTTGATCTGGAGGAATACCTCGCAGGCGTTTTACCGGGAGAAATTGGGGATAGAACCCAGGACGAATACGCGGCGGCTAAAGCCCAGGCGGTGGCTGCAAGGACATACGCAGTTTGGAAACTAACGAACGGCGGTTCAAACAGCGTGTTGTTTCCCACCATTGCCGATCAGGTCTATTTAGGCAGGGATTCGGAAATCGACCTGCTAACGAGGGCGGTATTCGAAACTACCGGGGAAGTGCTCTTCTACGATAGCAAACCGATAGCAGCCTTCTACCACGCCGTTTGCGGGGGGGCGACTATTCCGGTGGAAAGGGCCTGGCCCGACAGGGAACCCGCATCCTATCTTAAAAGTGCCAAAGACGGTGATTATTGTACCTGGGCCAAAACATACTCCTGGACGGAGACATTCGATGAGGCGATATTGGAAGCTAACCTGAAAAAATACTTTGTCGACCGCAATCTTTCCACGGCCGATGATTTCGGTAAGATAGTCGATATAGAATTCGTCTTTGATGAAAAAGTCGGCAGATCGAAGAGAATTGATGTTTTCACCGATACTGGTTTGCTTACAGTGAAGTATGATCAGATCCGCTGGGCTTTGGGGAAACCGTCGGTACCGGGCGCTATTCTGCCTTCGACCAAATTCGAGGTGGAAAAGCAGAAAACCGAGGACGGCGCATTGACGCTGGTAATCACAGGCAAGGGGAACGGGCACGGTGTCGGTGTTTGCCAATGCGGCGCTATCGGTCGCGCCCGCGTCGGGCAGAAATACGAAAAAATCCTCAAATCTTATTATAAAGACGCGAAAATCGAACGGATATATTGATTCCCCGAGATTAAATTCTGAGAGGTCTTTATTTAAGCCTGGAAATTGCTTATATTGAAGTATGAACGGTAAATTAGTTATCGCTATGTTGCAGGATAGAACCGGTTCCGATATCAGGGAGAATTATCGCGATATTTTGCGGGAAGAACGCCCCGATATACTGGCTTTGCCGGAATACTACTTTGTAGGGTACAATGACAACAGCGTCTTAGCCTCATGCTCGAGGCGCGATGCTATCTTGAAAAGGCTCGGTGAGATTTCGTCGGAAATGAATTGTATTCTAATTGGCGGAAGTGTTGTAGAGAATATCAACGGGGCGTTTTACAACCGATCCTATATGTTCGATTCGGGCAGAATACTTGGGCATTATGACAAAATCCATCCTTACGATAACGAGGGACGCGGATTGATCAAACCGGGATATGAGTATAAAGTATTTGCGACGCGGGGAATCAGAATAGGTATTATGATTTGCGCGGACGTGCTTTATCCCGATTCGTTCTCGAATATCAGGGGGCTTTCTCCGGATCTGATATTCGTACCGACAACATCGCCGTATAGGGAAAACGAAAGCGATATGGTCAAATTCAATAGAGATAATCGATTATACGCCATTGGCGCGGAAAGAGCCCGAGCCGCTATTTTTAAAGTGTGCGCGTCGGGACAAATAGCAGGTCACAGGCTTCAGGCCCGCAGCCTGGTCGCGACACCAGGGCGGGTAGAGTGGAGGAATCAACCGGAGTTTGAGGATAAATCGGCGTTAATTATTACACGCCTGGAGATCTCCGATGAAGAGCATAGTCTTGACATACAGGTTCACCGGGAGTAATTTCGTCTTATGAACCCTTTCAGACCGGCGGAGATCAGGATAATAGTTTTGCTATCATCTATAATTCTTATAGGATCGGTTTTCACCATGCTCAAAAAACAAGGCAGATTATCAGATCTCGATCTCGGTATTTTTACAGACCGGGGAAATTACAAATATGAATTGCCTGTCAAACGAGAATTTACCGAGCCCGATTCAGCGGGAGACTTCTCTCCGGTGGTCGAAATATCATCGGAAACGGTTCCCGTTAACATCAATAAGGCGAGCTTTTTCGATCTTCAGACCCTTCCCGGTATCGGACCGGCCACAGCGCGTAATATAATCACCTACCGTGACAGTGTCGGGATTTTTAGTACAGTCGACGATCTTATGAAAGTGAACG
>JAZGHS010000161.1:0-4392 GCA_036481315.1 Candidatus Zixiibacteriota bacterium
ATCAGGCCTTTTTCTTCGCCCGGGCAATGGTGGGCGATCCCGACGATGCTTACGATTTATCCCAGGAAGCTTTTATAAGAGTACATCGGCACCTGGCCAAATTCGATCCCTCTTACCCATTTAAATCGTGGTTTTTTCATATACTCTCGAACCTCTGTAAAAACCATTTAAGACATCGAAAAATAAAGAATAAATACACAACATCCCTTGAGAACAATGAGGCAAAAGCGGTTTCAGAATCTGACCGACCAGATATCGCTTACCAGCGAAACCAAACTCAGCAAAGGGTCTGGGAAGCTATCGAGGAGTTACCTCTGAAGTTCAGGGAGATAATAGTATTGAGCCATTTCGAGGAGATGTCTTACCAACAGATAGCCGAGGTTCTGGAAATACCCGGGGGATCGGTTATGTCGAGGCTCTATTACGCCAGGCAGAAATTACGGGAGATACTGGATAAACGGGGGGTGAGTTTATGAGTTGCGATGAGATGAAAATACTCCTTTCGGGACTTATCGACGGCGAACTTGAAGACGAGCAAAAGAAAACAATCGAAGACCATATTGTTTCCTGCGATAACTGCAGAGAGGAGTATTCCAGGCTTTTAAAACTCAAGGAGGTCACAAACGATATGAAACATTATGATCTTCCCGACAGACTCATGGCGGGCTATTGGCAGGGTATATATAGTCGTACCGAGAGAGGGTTCGGCTGGATACTCCTTTCGATCGGGGCGATTCTTCTGGTAACCTTTGCCGCCTGGCATTTATTAAACGGTTTTTTCCTCGATCCGACTGTACCCGTCTTCCTTAAGGCAGGGCTGGGTTTATTTTTGTTTGGAATGATAATATTACTGGTCTCCATAATACGTGAACGCCTTTTCTCCAAAAAACATGACAGATATGACGAGGTGGAATTATGATCATCGCTACAACCAACGAAATTGGCGGTAAAGAAATCTCCGAAGTTTTGGGTCTTGTACGAGGTAATACTATCAGAGCCAGACATCTCGGGCGCGATATTTCAGCCGCGTTGAGAGGCTTAGTCGGCGGCGAGGTTAAGGACTACACCAAAATGATGGCCGAGGCCCGAGAACAAGCGTTAGATCGCATGGCAGCAGAGGCGGAATCGAAAGGGGCAGATGCGGTTGTGTGCATAAGATTTTCCACATCGTTTATAATGCAGGGCGCCGCCGAACTCCTCGTATACGGAACGGCGGTGAAATTCAAGAACTCATAAGATGAATAACATCCATATGATAATGGCTTTCCGGTAAGCATCCACACGCACGAATAATATGGCATCATAATTGCGCTATAGTATTTTCAGTTATGACGTACTTTGTTGAAAATAAACGATTTAACAGCGCAAATAGTCGAAATACGACTGTATTCTCTGCAAGTCGTTGCACACAATAACGCAGGTGGTTTTCTATGTTTGGAAGATCTGATGCTCGAGTTGACACCGCCGTAATGATATTTTCCGGATTGGCCGTTTTGATCGCTGCGACCCTGACTATGGCTACCATTTCCAACGCTCCGGAGGATATGATTGTTATCGACCAATTCTCGCTGGAGACTCCCGATCCTATGAAAAGGGCCGAGATTGCCGCCAATTCCGGTTTTGAGGCGGCGAAAAATCATATAGAATGCCACGGACGGATTTCAGCCGGTGATCTGGCGGCGAGATATTTCGCCAACGGCGCGACCTATACGGTTGAGTGGGACGATGTCGATATGACCGACTCCACCACGATGGTCAGGAGCAAGGCTGATTTTTCGTGGGGCGGGGGCGAACAATACCAGGTGGAATTAGAATCGAAAATAAAACTGGATTTTTTACCGTCGCATGATCAGGAGATTCTAAATGAATATTATTCTGTTCCTCCGACTTCTCTTGAAAATATAAATAAGAAATAGAAAATAACCGGGAGGAGACTCAATCGCCTCCCTTCCTATAATAAAGAAACTCATAAATTTTCCATTTACGCAATAGGTTTGCCCAGGCCTGCCTCAATCAGCATGCCAGGATCTATCCCGCTCTGGCCGCAGCAGTCCACCAGCTTACCGTCTATCGCTACCGCTGGGATAGCCCTGATTCCGAGATTTTTTGCCCGGGTCGTTACGCCGTCATTATTCATATCCAGAATTTCAATATTACACGACGGGCAGGCCAGTTTTTTTACAAGATCAACGGCGTCGTTACATAGAGCGCAACCCGCGGTAAAAACCTCGATTTTTCGGTTAGTACTCATAATTCACATTCTCCCCCGGCCGTCAACCGGCTTTTCAAATTTAAAATACCTCAAGCGATCTAATTTAAGGAAAACCTCAATTCCTTAGCTCGTCTACCGAATCTCATCCAAAGATTATTAATAAAGCATAAAAAAACAAGAAAAGATTTCGATTTGCTAATATTTATTTCGGCGCTCGATCATATAGTTGGATCCGGGAAGCGATTTGGTGTATTTCTTCAAATCGGCCATCATATGACTCATTTCCCCGGGATGTTTAAATACCTTTTTCTGATTGATAATAACCGCTATGGAGAGAGTGGTTATCGGGAATTGTTCTATTTCCCCTCGACGGTTTTCGACTTTGATCCAGCCCCGTTCGCGGTCCTCATCGGAATATCGAAACGGCACCATTCTATCGAACGTGGAGAGTATATTTTTACAAACGGGCTCTATTTTATCAACGGGAATAAGAAAGATGAAATCGTCGCCCCCTATATGCCCCATAAACCCATCGTCGGTTAAATCATAGACCACGTTTCTAATAATATGGGCGGTTAGCTTGATCATCTTGTCTCCGTAAACATATCCGTGGTAATCGTTATACGCTTTGAAATTATCTATATCGCCGTAGCAGACGGCGAATCTCTGCCCCGCCCGCAATCGTCGATCGATCTCATATTCTATAGCGTTGGGGCCGGGAAGCCTGGTTGACGGGTTAAGGCTAACATCGCGTTGAGAACGGGCAATAAGCATATTCACCTTGGCCGAGATTATATCGGAATCCCAGGTCTCAGACGTGAAATCGTCGGCTCCCTCCATCAGCGAATTGACAATCAGCTCTTTTCCTGCCCGGGGAGCGTAAATTAATATCGGGATATACATGAGAGTGGGATGGACCTTTATGCGGCGAAGCGAATCTCCCAGCCAATCCATATCGGGGCCGCTGGCGAATATCACCAGATCGATATACGATCTCTGGTAATGCTCATAAAGCTCCTCGGCGATTTCGAATCTGTGGATGACAATTTCCGAGCCGAGCTTGAGTTTCCTGATATCGTTTTCAAGCGCGATTCCGGACTTACAAAGCCCGATATGAAGCTTCGAAGACTTGGCTTTCGTAAAGTCACCATTTATCTTGAGTTCGGTTTTTATCATTTTTCTCTCGGGTGAAATTCCCTGTGCTCGGTTACCAGAAAATCCTTATCCAAATGCGTATATATTTCGGTCGTGGCGATATCCACATGCCCCAGTAATTCCTGAACCGCGATTAGATCGGCTCCGCCGGCCAGCAGGTGGGTAGCGAAACTATGTCTAAAAGTATGCGGACTCACTTTCTTGGTTATACCCGCGGCGCTCACATATTTATTCAGAATCTTCCATATCCCCATTCGAGAAAGTTTCCCGCCGCGATTATTTAAAAACAACCTGTCTCCGCTGTTAGAGTTCTCCAGCAACGGACGGCAAGTATTCAGGTAGTTTTCCAGCGCCATCCATGCCGCCTTACCCATGGGCACAACCCGCTCTTTTTTCCCTTTGCCGAATAATCTCACCAAGCTCATCTCGACATAAAGATCGGCGCGATAGAAGTCTGACGCTTCGGAAACCCTGGCCCCGGTACCGTATAAAAACTCAAGCAGGGCCAGATCTCTGAGCGATAATTTTTTCTTGGAATCATCGGTCATCGTCGCCCTCTTGCAGGCATCCAGAATTTCGGATACTTCATCGACTGTCAAGGCCCCGGGATGAGCGCGGTAGAGCTTGGGACCGTTTATCGACTCCACCGGGTTATTATTCGAGATCCCGAATTTGTTCAGGTAACGATAAAAGCCCTTTAATGAACTCAGATGTCTGGCTATTGACGATGGCGCCATTCCATCGGCGCGAAGGAATTCTAAAAATGCCGAAAGATCCGATTGCCTTAATTCGCCCGGCTGTTTCCCCTGCTTCTTTAGGTAACGGGAGAATTTCTCAATATCCGATCTGTAGGATTGGCAGCTCTGATCGGCCAGCCCTTTTTCGAGGCTTAAGTAATCGACAAACTTTTCGACGCTATCGGTCATAATCTCATTCATACATTGTTTTTTTCGGCAGTCAACAACAAAATGTTTACATAATATTTTAGATTTATAAGAGCAATTCGGATAGGGCCTTTCAAAAAA
>JAZGHS010000162.1:0-2642 GCA_036481315.1 Candidatus Zixiibacteriota bacterium
TCGCGATCTTCAAACTTTCAACTTATAACGTTAAACAGGGTGCGGCAGGATGATAAATAGAGGAATTTACATTTCGATTTTGACCGTCTGCCTGTGTGTTTTCGTGGCCGGCGCGGCTCCCGTAAGTGGCGCCAATAACCTAAAGGATATCAGCGTGCAGAAAGCCGGGGATTCGGTTGTTGTGATTATTTCCGTATCCCAGCCATGTGATTTCGATACCCTGTACTTATCCGGTAAGCCCCAGCGAGTTGTTGTGGATCTCAAAGGCGTTTCAAACGTATGGGTTAGAAAAAAATTCAGCCAGCTTCCTTTTAAATCCATAATTTCCATTCGCACAAGCCAATTCCAAAATAACCCCTTGATTACAAGGGTAGTTCTCGATATTGGCAGGCCGGTGGGGTTCTCGGTCGAGCAAAAAGCAAACGATATTTTGGTCAAATTGCCGATCTCGGGGAACGAAAAAGAATTCGTGGCATGGTATGCTCAAAGCGCTCGGCCTGTTAAAGCTCCGAAAAAAACTACCGTGGTTAAGAAAAGCGGAAAAAAGAAAACGAAAAAGACCTCTTCAGGTGTAAAGATAGCGTCCTATCCCAAACGCAAAGTGGTATCCTATAGAACCGGAAAATATAGAGATCCGTTTATGCCTCTGGTCGGAGGGGTTATGGGATATATGACCTCTGATCTGCCCGTTTTGGAAAACCTGACTCTCGTCGGGATCCTGGAGGATATCGATGGTAACCGCGCTTTGCTCGAGGATGCCGAGGGTAACGGATATATGATGGCGTCCGGCGATAAAATCAAACACGGATATGTCGTTTCGGTAACGAAATTGAAAGCTATTTTTCAAATAACCGAATATGGCTGGACAAGAACTATCGCCCTGGAACTGGATGTTCCGGAGTTAAGATAAAAGGGGAGTTAAATATGCGAAGAAAAGTATACATCGCCGCGGCGGCTCTTGCTCTGAGTTGCGTACTGTTCGTAAATATCGGGGCTTTGAAAAGCCAGGAGGGGGCCGATCTCTCCACCGAAACCATGAGTATTCCCAGGGTTATCAAAACCCTGTCGCTAACCAACGCCGATATCAGGTCGGTGGTTATGTATTTATCGTCGTACGGCGGAGTGAATATTGTCTCTTCTCCCAATGTCCAGGGTACAGTGTCGCTCCATCTGTCCAACGTAACCTGGAAAGAAGCCCTCGATATTATTCTCGAAACTTACGGTCTTGTCGGTGTGGAATCGGAAAATTACATTCGAGTGGTAAAGGCCGAAGATTATTACATGCAAAAACAGGCTGAAGAAAAACACAATATGGAGCAGGAATCGCTGAAACCCCTTACCACCCAAATCGTCAGTATCAAGTTCAACGTCGCCAAGGAGATTCAAAAGGCGGTTGCAGGGCTTCTATCGGTTCGCGGTTCTGTTGAGGTTGACGAAAGAACGAATTCACTGGTAATCCGCGACCTGCCGGATAATCTCGATAGAGTGGACGAACTTATAACGGTATTAGATAAGGAAACCAGGCAGATTAAAATATCTGCTCAGCTGCTCGAGGTGGAATCCGGGTTTATAAGGGAAATCGGTGTCGACTGGAGATTTATTAACTATGACAATTTTATCGGCGAGACCGAAGGCGCCGGTGAAGAGTACTTAGGCGATCCTCTTTTCCCGAACAACCCTGATCGTCAGAACTTTTCCGAAGAGGAAGCCAGGATCGGCGGTTCGCAGGAAGTCGTAAATAATAAGCTGGGGCAATTCTCTTTTGCCAGGTTGCTCGATATAGGAGATAATCAGTATAGCGTAGGCGCCATCCTTTCCGTCATTGAATCATCGAATAAAGGCAAAATCATCGCTCATCCCGAGGTTACCACGCTCGACAACGTTGAGGCTTATATACAGATGGGGCAGAAGATACCGATCAAGCAATTCGATCCGTCGGGCAATACTATCATAACATTTTACGATGTCGGCACTAAACTGCGCGTAACCCCTCATATAACGTCTGAAAACAGAATACTGTTACATCTCATACCAGAGCGCAGTTCATATCAGTTCGATCCCAACGGCGTTGTAATCAACAGCCAGAACGCCGAAACGAATGTGGTTGTCGAAAATGGAGAGACGACCGTCATCGGCGGGCTCACCAATCAGGAAGTTAAAAATCTAAGGGTCGGGCTGCCCATATTGAAGGACATCCCTCTTTTAGGTTACCTTTTTGGCTATGATAAAAAAGAGGTCATATCAAGAGACCTGGTCATTTTCGTGACCCCGACCATCGTGGAACAGCCGGTTCAGGCGTTCAACGAATAAGATACATAAGCATTGGAATCGTAAAAGCCCCGTCTCGGCGGGGCTTTTTTTGTAACGATTAGATTCGCAAATTCAACAATAATGTTATAATATGGTTGAGGTACATGTAACCCTTTATCCCGCAATAAATAATGGATGCTCAAGGCGCTTTGCCTTGCCAAACAGTTAATTTTGGGTATTATATAGGAGAACATCTCTTACGGAGAATTAGAAAATGAAGGCATTTCGGGTCTGGCCCATAATCGCGATTATCATATTTAACATCTCCCCCGCCCAAGCCGACTACCATTACGCCAGCCACGAGGGGAGTAATGAGTACCCATATACCAGCT
>JAZGHS010000163.1:0-4540 GCA_036481315.1 Candidatus Zixiibacteriota bacterium
CTGCGGCATGCCCCATACCAAGATCGAGGACCTCGGCGGGAGACAGCTGGAGGCGATATTTAACAGCGTGGTAAGCCTTTCCGGGGAGAAGGCGTTAGTTTTTGGAATAGGGAATATAGTAGGTTTCGGCGAGGATATAATCGAGTTTTTCAATGAGAGGGGAGAAGAGATTGTCTGAGATCCTAATGATGCAATCGGTCGGCCTCGGTCTTGTGGTCAGTCTTGTTTTTTCCGAGATGCTGGGTTTGGCCGCGGGGGGCATGGTTGTCCCCGGGTATCTTGCATTAATGATCCACGATCCTGCGCGTATCAGCGGTACTATTTTGGTCAGCCTGATGACATATTACGCCATTAGACTCCTCTCCAATTTCATGTTTATTTACGGCCGACGCCGCACCGTGATTATTATCATCACCGGTTTTATTTTCGGCTGGCTTTCCCGGGAGTTCCTCGTTTTCGGCCTGCCCGAGGGGCAGACATTGGAGTTTCAGACAATCGGATATATTATCCCCGGTTTGATAGCAAACTGGATGGAGAGGCAGGGCGTTATTCAAACGCTCGCTACCATGGTTGTAGCGGCCGTATTTGTCAGGCTTTTATTAATGATCTTTACGGGCGGGAAACTAATTATATGAGGCCGCGTTTAAGGAATCCGTCGATAAGGCTTTTAATCTTCCTGGCCATGTTTTCGGCCTTGATTTTTTATCTGGCGGAGGATACCCGAAGCCAGAAACAGGCACCATACTGGGGATTGAAAAACCGTGCCGCTTATATTAACCAGAGGGCGCAGGAGGCGATTCGCCAGACAGTGGAGGATATGGGGATTCCCATAGATTTCGAAAACGATCCTAACGGAACGGGAATCATCGGCGATCAATATACATTGGTAACCACCGATCGCGGTGAGCTTCGAAGTAAACTTATTGCCACCAACCCTAATTTCGCGGCCGTTATTATAGAGATGTTCAAAAAAGCCGGATTAAGAAAGGGAGATCTGGTGGCGGTCGGTATGACTGGATCGTTCCCCGGTGTCAACATCGCCTTCTACAGCGCCTGCGAGGTATTTGGTATCGAGCCTGTCGTAATAACATCAGTAGGGGCCTCAACATGGGGAGCAAACCATCCCGATTTCACCTGGCTGGATATGGAGCGCGTTTTATTCGATTCGAAGATTATATCTTACCGGTCAGTGGCCGCTTCGCTGGGAGGCGGTACAGATAACGGCCGCGGTCTTTCGTTAAGCGGACGAGAGCTATTAATCAAAGCCGTAGAACGCCATGACGTCGAGTTGATATTTAGCGGAAATCCTGAGAACATGCTCGAGGCCGGCGGTTCTTTGAGGGCAAATATGGACAGACGATTGGTAATTTACGATAAGCGGAGCAAGGGGCATCAGTACGCGGCATATATTAATATTGGGGGCGGATTAGCGTCCCTGGGATCATCGCAAAACGGAAAGCTTATTCCCTCGGGAGTCAATTTGGATCTATATCGCAGGAATTTCCCCGCCCGGGGGGTAGTAAATATAATGGCCGAAAAAAGAATTCCCATAATTCATCTTCTTCGCCTTCCGGAAATCGCAGAGGATTACGGGCTCCCGTTGGATGTTGTTCCCCCGCCGATTGTGGGCGAGGGCCCATTATTTTATCGGGACGAATATTCTATATCGTCGACGATTATATACGCTCTAATCTTGATGATCGTCGTGGCGGCGGCTATAAGGATCGATTTGAAATATTATATCAGGAAGCAAACGAAAATTCTCTTTCCTCCCAAAGGGAGTAACGAACCGGAGCTTTAATATGAGAAAATACAGCGCTAGCTTACTCGCGGTTATTTTATTAACCGGCAATACGACACTATTTGCCCAATCCAAAACCACTTATAAGGCTTTTTCGCCGTCGGACAACGGCAAGAGTGTGATACTCAAGTCCGATTCGAAGAGATATAAGTACTTTACGCTTGATAAAACCGAGAGCGTTGGGTTCGAGGTTTCGGGTCCGACCAAAGTTAAGATCCGTACCAGGGCGTTATTGCCCGAAAAGGCATCGTCAGGAGACTACAGCATAACCGTCTGGGAAGGCGAGCGGGTTAAGTCGGGGAGAAAAGCCGAAACGAAGGCCTCGAAACTCACAGCTGACGGGATCAAGGGGAAAATCGGTGTCGCCAGGGATATATTTATCAAAGTCCCCAAAGGTAAACATAAATATGTCGTAACCTTTCAATCGGATAATATCGATAAGGCGTTTTTAAGGTTTCATCAGGAAAAAAAGAAAAAGAAAAAGCGGACGTATGAGCCTTTTCGTCCTTATGAATATGCGAGCAAGGTAAAATTGAAAAGCGGCGAATCGAGGATATCGTATTACTTAATCGACGAAAATGGCGGGGCCAGATTAAAAATAATAGGCCCTAGTAGTGTCAAAATTTATTGCCGGGCAAATTTCGATCCCACCATGAAAGAGAAATCGAAATTTACGCTCGGGGTGTTCGAGAATGGGAAAACAGTTAAGAAATTTTCAGCGGTCACCAAAAAATCCTCAAAGAGCTTGTATACCGATCTTCCCGAACTTATACCGTCGAAACTCCATACTTTTACTTTGAAAATCCCCGATGGCGAGCATGTTTATGAATTTAAGAAAATCAACTCGTCGCCAAACAGCCTTGCGGCCCGATTCAAGATTCTAAAGAGCAGTTTAGGGAAGAAAAAATGACAACGAGAAATCGCAACCGGATCCTCATCATCATGATATCCGCATTTGTGGCCGTTTATATGTTATGGTCGCCCGCGGAAGCCAAGAAGAAGAAACAGAAAAAATCAAAATCGAAACAGGTTCTATTTCTGGATGTCGGCCTCAGAACGACCTATGACGAGAATATAATCAGGTACTCCGACGCCGATCTGGATCTATACGATATAAGCGGTCGGCCGGACAAATTTTCCATAAAATCGAAAGACGACTGGATTATATCCCCTGATATCGAGGCCAGGTTGAAGGGAAAATTTATCAAAAGCAAAACCGCCTGGATCGGCCTGAACTACAGATACTATTATTATGCTCAAAATGATGTCAGGAGATTTCAGAAAATCAGCGTATTCGGCAGGCATTATTTTATGCGCGGCGGATATCTCGAATTGGAATACTCATACCTGCCTGATTATTATTATCGCAACCAGTTCGATCAAGATCAGGGTATATACATAGACGCCAGTTTTTCCAAACACTCTTTCAAGTTCGAGACGGGATTGGATATTACCAGCTCTTTAAAAGGCGATATCTCTTATCGATATCAGAGCAAGACTTTCAATCCAGAGGTAAGCGAACGCGACCTTACTGTAAACGGACTCAGGCTTGACGGTATCTGGAGAGCATCGAAAACGATAAAATTCTGGGCTTATTACGGTTTACAGCGTGCGAACGCTGACGGAGCGGATATCCCCGATCTGGACATCAAAGATGTCTCTTACGATGCCTGGGATATCACCCTTGGCACGAGATATTACAGCAAACTGCATAAAAAAATGAAACCCGAATTCTTTTCGACTCTGCAAATCCGGGAAATAAAGTTCCGAACCACCAAATACCGGGACATATACAGGTTCGACAGAGAAGATCGTAATTTCAGATTCAGGGTCGGCACCGCTCTTCGGTTATTTTATAAAATTCGATTCGACATTTACTATACTTATCAACAAAAGCGGGTTGATTTGCCTGCTGAGGCCTACGAAGGCTTGCTGGAATATAAAGCCAATTCCGTATCGTTCGGATTTAAGCGGAGTTTTTAAAAGCGGCTTGACCTGAGCCGGTTCGACGGATATAATGCCGAAAGGAGAGTTGTTGGTCGGTTATGACTATCTTTTTGGCTTTAATTATGCTGTTTTCGAAATCGCCGGATAGCTCGGATTTCGGCAAGAATCGATCCCATATGGTCGACCGTCAGATTGTCGCCAGAGGGATCAAAGATGAGGCCGTTCTGAAGGCTATGCGCAATGTGCCCCGGGAGATGTTTGTCCCTGAGAATCAGCGATCCAGAGCTTATGATGACGGTCCTCTGTCGATCGGGTTGGGCCAGACGATAAGCCAGCCTTATGTTGTAGCCCTGATGACCGAACTAATGGAGGTTGATTCGGGGGATGTCGTGCTTGAGGTGGGGACAGGATCCGGCTACCAGGCGGCTATCCTGGCTGAAATAGTCGATACCGTTTATTCAATCGAGATACTGTGCGAACTTCAACAAAGGGCCGATTCGACGTTAAAAGCCCTGGGCTATACCAACGCTCGCACACGTTGCGGCGATGGTTATTTCGGTTGGCCGGAAGCAGCGCCATTCGACGCGATAATTGTTACGGCCGCACCGGACGAGGTTCCTCAACTTCTGCTGGATCAGTTGAAAGAGGGGGGGAAATTGGTAATTCCTGTCGGCGAGGGTGTTCAGTTTCTGGAAGTATATACGAGAAAAGGTGGTAGATTCGAAAGACAACGCGGAATACCGGTCAGATTCGTTCCTATGACTGGCAAAGCGGAGGAGGATGAACGTGATT
>JAZGHS010000164.1:0-3483 GCA_036481315.1 Candidatus Zixiibacteriota bacterium
ATATCTGGTGGTAAAACGTCACCCGGTGTTCTGGGGAGAAGACAGGATTTAGGCGCGGTCAGGGAAAATCTCGAATCGTTAAAGAAGGAAATCGAACAGGGCGAAAGGGAGATCGACGAGAATAAAAAATCTCTGGATAATGCAAATCTCGCGATTGTCGGAATCGAAGAGGATATAGTTAAACTGGAGGATGAGTATAACCGGATCGGGGCGGAGTTCAACCAGTTAAGATTCGATTTCAAAGAGAAGGAAAACCGTTACTCGACGGCGAAAAGCGAAGCCGAGCAATTGAAAATAGAATTGAATGGCCAAAAGAACCGTTTGGATACCCTGGAGGGCGAGCTTCGGGAACTGGAAGATAAATCCACAAGAGCCGCTTCCGAACTCGAGGTCGCCGGGAGCCGGGTCGACGAATCGCGATTAGCCATACGAGAGCTTGAAGGTAAATTAACGGCCGCCAGCATAAAAAACGTGGAACTAGACGGGATCGCCAACAAACTCCGATCTGATATTGTACATAACGACGAACTTCGCGCCGAAGCCTCGAGAATGATAGAGACAAACCGCGGTAATATCGAGAAGGCGGAAAATACGATAAAATTATCCGGCGAAAATATAGATAAATTGAAATTAATGCTTGAAAGCTGTTTTATCGATAAAAACGAAGTTCAGTTGAAACTCAATGATTTCGACGGCCGTATCTCCGAGATGATGACAACGACGGGGGATCTCGACGATCGGATCAGTACTAAACGTATAGAGAAAGAAGAAAAGATTTCGGAGCTTCATTCTCTCGACATGCGGTTTTTAGAACTTGATTCATCGAGAAAATCGCTAATTGAGCGTATAAGACTCGAATTCGGAATAACTTCGATTGAACCCGAACCCATACCCGAAGAACAAACAATAGAATCTCTGGAAAACCGCGCCGAGAGTATTCGCGAAAGCCTCAAACGAATGGAACCGGTTAATCTCATGGCCGCCGAGGATTACGAACGTGAAAACGACCGGATGATTTTTCTTATTCGTCAACGGGACGATCTACTGGAAGCTAAAGCGTCGCTGCAGGAGGCGATCATCCGGATTAACACGACCGCGGAAAATCGTTTCAGCGAAACTTTCGAGAAGATAAGGGAGAATTTCGAGAAAGTCTTTATATCACTATTCGAGGGCGGAGAAGCGAAAGTTGAACTCGAGGATCTGTCCAATCCTCTCGAAAGCCCAATCAAAATATCAGCTCGTCCGGGCGGCAAGAAAATGCTTACCGTAACCCAGCTTTCCGGCGGGGAGAGGGCATTGACCGCGATTTCTCTTCTGTTCGGGATTTATCTTGTAAAGCCCAGTCCATTCTGTATCCTCGACGAGGTGGACGCGCCTTTAGACGACGCCAATCTTATGCGTTTTATAGGACTAATCAAGAAATTCGCCGAAAACACGCAATTTATTATCATCACTCATAACAAGCTGACAATGGAAGCGTCCGATATCCTTTACGGTGTAACCATGCAGACTCCGGGAGTGTCGAGAGTTGTGTCAGTCAGGTTCGGTGGTAACGGTAACGGCGACAGCAATAGAGAGTAGAGGATGCTGAGTAAATTCGGCCGGGGATTAAAAAAAACCCGGCAGATACTGAACGGAAGCGTAGCCGGTTTAAAATCGTTATTCAGTCAACAGAAACTCGATGATAACGCTTTTGAAGAGCTTGAAGAGGCTCTAATCCTCGCCGATATCGGCGCTGAAACGTCCTCCGAGATAATAGCAGAACTAAAAATAACATCCGATGATAAACCTATAAGACAACTATTGGCCGATATCATTACGGGCCGGTTCTCTAATTCCGGGCATGGTGATGAAGCTAATAAAGCAAAACCGCGTATAATTCTGGTCGTTGGTGTGAATGGTTCCGGGAAGACGACTACTATCGCAAAACTAGCCCGGAACGAAATAAATTCGGGCGGGAAGGTTATCCTCGCCGCCGCCGATACGTTCAGAGCCGCCGCGGGAGAACAGCTCGAGCATTGGGCTGATCTCGTAGGGGCAGAGCTTATCAAACAGTCAAGTGGTTCTGATCCCGCGGCCGTCGCTTTCGACGCTGTCAAAGCCGGGGTAGCCAGGAACTCGTCGATGGTTATCATAGACACAGCGGGTCGGTTGCAGACGAAGTCGAATCTCATGGAGGAGCTTAAGAAAATCAACAGGGTCATAGGCAAAGCGATGGACGGCGCGCCGCATGAGGTGTTTATGGTAATGGACGCTACTACCGGGCAAAACGGTCTTTCCCAGGTTAAGACATTCAATGAAGCGGTCGGGCTTACAGGGATAATTGTTACCAAACTCGACGGCACAGCCAAGGGTGGAGTGCTGGTAGCGGCTTTCGAACGGTTCGGGATCCCGATTAAGTATGTGGGAGTGGGTGAGAAGCAGGAAGATCTGATCGAGTTCGATCCGAGACAATTCGCCGAGGCTCTGGTGGGGATAGATGAGTAAACCTATCCGGATAGACGTTAAAACTGATCGCAGAAATCAATTAGTCGATATAACATCGAGAATACAGAAACTCGTTGCCGAGTCCGATATCGATGAAGGTTATGCTATTTTATTCGTCCCGCATACGACCGCGGCTGTTACAATCAACGAGAACGCCGACCCATCGGTGAAATCCGATATTCTGGGATACCTCGAAAAACTGATTCCTCAAAACGCGGGATTCGCTCACGCCGAAGGCAATTCCGACGCTCATATTAAGGCCAGCCTTACCGGATTTAGCGAGACAATATTGATATCCGAAGGTCGGCTTCTTCTCGGTACCTGGCAGGGGATTTATTTCTGCGAGTATGACGGCCCGAGGAGCAGGGAGTTAATCTTAAAATTTATATCGGATTAAGCGTCCATAATATTTCATTCTTTAGATCTGCATAATTAGATAAGCGCATCTATATACCTGATATTCGCTAAAAGGAACATATCCGCTTCCGGTTTCGGTTACTATAGTCAAAGTAAAAGGAGTCTTAGATGAGGATGCAACTTTTAGCGCTTTTTATTTTGATTGCCTCATGCGACGAAAAATCGACTTCGCCGCAACAGGGACGGGTCGACGAGAATGAGATATATTCCGGGGGCGTACCCCGCGACGGTATACCGGCGTTAACCAACCCTGAATTTATTGCCGCCGCTGACGCGTCTTACCTTGGCGTAAGCGATTTGGTTTTAGGCCTGGTTATCGACGGCGAAGCCCGGGCATATCCGGTAAAGATTTTAAACTATCATGAAATCGTAAACGATACTTTTCTAAACGGTTCGATTTGTATCACTTACTGCCCGCTTACCGGATCGGGGATGGCTCATTCGCGTGTCATTGACGGACAGGAATCGGAATTCGGGGTCTCAGGCCTGTTGTTCAGAAACAACCTGATTCCTTACGATCGCGTTACCGAAAGCCTTTATTCCCAGATGTACGGTAAGGGTATCAGGGGAGACCATCGC
>JAZGHS010000165.1:0-4575 GCA_036481315.1 Candidatus Zixiibacteriota bacterium
TTAAAACGAAGATCACACCCCCGGAAATTATGATAATAGCCAGAACCAGGACTAAAATAAGCTGATCTTTTTTCATCGTTCCTCCATGGTGACACTATATTACCGGTAAAAATGAAATTGTCAAGAATATTAGAATCGAGAAGCTAGATAAAGCCGCCAAAGATCCAATTTGAGAAATCGTTTACTATCAACTGCAATTCCCCGTATATTAGCGCTCGTGATAGATATAGAGAAAATGATCGGCAGGGTTGTCGAACTTCATGGTCAGCGGGCGCGTATTTTCACTGGCGACGATTATATTGACGCGATTCTCAAGGGAAAAGTAAAGTACGGCGAAAGAGACAGCTCGCCGATTGCGGTAGGCGATTATGTGCGATATTCGATTGCCCCCGGGGAAACCGCGGCTGTAGAAGCGATCGAAAAAAGAGAGTCGGTTCTTTCCAAACCCGCGGTCGAGAAGGAAGGCCTCGTGCAGGTTATGGTCGCCAATATCGATCGAGTGATTATAGTATCATCGGTAAAAAAGCCAAAATTCAAACCTGGTCTTATCGATCGATTTTTGGTGACAGCGTTGAAGGAGGAAATAAAACCGGTAATAGTCTTAAACAAGATCGATCTGGGTATACCCGAAATAATTCATGAATATTTCAAAGGATGGAGCGAAATATCGTGCCAAACGATTTTCACAAGCGCACTGACCGGCGAGGGTATGGACGAGCTCAAAGAGACGCTCCGCCAGGGAACATCGGTTATCTCTGGTCATTCGGGCGTAGGGAAATCATCCCTTCTAAACAAGATTTCACCCGAACTAAATCTGAAAACCAAAAAAGTATCATCGTCAAGCAATAGAGGAGTGCATACCACAAGCCGTATGAGCCTCTATAGGATATTTCCCGAAGGCTGGGTTGCCGATACACCGGGGTTGAAGGTATTCGGTCTTACCGGAGTTACCAGAAAAACTCTGCACGAATATTATCCCGAGTTTGATGAATTACGTTTGGACTGCCGCTTTGACGATTGTATTCATATCGGCGAGCCCGATTGCGCTGTTAAAAAGTCGGTGGAAAACAGCGACGGTTCTATTGCCGGATTTCGATACGAAAGTTACCTGCGGATTTACGCCGATCTTTAATAGCCTCTCCCTCAAATAATCATCGGCCCGTTTTCCGGGTGAAAATCGAGTTTTTTCTAACTATTTGCTATACAATAAATTGTGCCGACAATAAAATATATTTTTATTGCGCCCGCAACTTGTTATATATCAAACGATTACACTTCAAGGCTGAGTAGGTGGATCTATGCAGATTTATCTTGACACTGATTTGTTAATTCTTTACCTTCAGGCAAGTTAAGAGAATTATCCACCTTTTTTGCTTTGATGAATTTGAAGATTTTGATTCAATGAGAGGGGGTCGAGAATGAAATGACAGGTATTAAGGTTCGTGACGATGAGTCATTTGAAAAAGCCCTTAAGCGTTTTACCAAGACTTGCGAAAAAGCCGGCATACTTTCAGATATAAAGAAACATCAGCATTTTGAGAAACCATCTGATAGACGCAAGCGCAAGTTGAATGCCGCCAAGCAAAAATCACGTCGCTCCAAACCGAGGCGATAGGTATGGTTTTTTTAGAGAAAATCAATAATGATTTGAAAGCGGCCATGAAGACTAAAGACGAGGTTCGCTTGAAAACTCTTCGGATGCTAAAATCCGATTTGATGTATAAAAGCAAGGAGAGCGGGGGAGAGTTATCCGATGAAGATATCCTTGCGGTTTTGACTTCAGCAGCCAAGCGAAGATCCGAAGCGATCGACGAATACCGTCGCGGGGGAAGGGACGACTTGGTTGCCGAGGAGAGTGCTGAATTTGAGATAATTAAGGAGTTTTTGCCCGAACAGCTATCGGCCGAGAAGCTTGATGAGTTAATCGACCGTGCCATTTCCGAAGCCGAGGCTTCGTCCACTCAAAATTTTGGCGCGGTAATGAAGTTGCTAATGCCTGAGATAAAGGGGCGTGCCGACGGCAAGGCTGTAAATATAGCGGTAAAAGAAAAGTTAATGAAAAAATAAATTGGAGGGGATATGAACTGGATAGACTTCTTTATCCTGTTCGTATTATTTCTAGCATTGTTGAGCGGTTATAAGAGGGGGATCTTCAAGGAGATTTCTACTCTAATAGGATTGATAATCGGCGTCGTATTCGCGGTCAGTAACGCCGATTGGGTATCCGCTCAGCTTGGCGGAAAAGTGAACATGTCGCCGAGCGTTCTCTACGTTTTCAGTTTCATTCTCGTTTTCTCGGTCGGAATACTCGCGCTGAAAATGCTGGGAAGATTTTTTTACGGATTGGTAAAAATCACACCTATGACCGTCGCCAACAAGGTCGGAGGGGGATTATTCGGGATAGCCAAAGGCGGGGTGGCGTTATCTCTTTTGTTTTTGCTTTTCGTCTTTCCCACTCCGTTCAAGAAGCTCGATACCGCTCTGGGTGAATCAGCGTTGGCAAAGCCGATCCGCGGGTTTGTTCCGGCGATTTACGATAACACGGCCTTTATGCATCCCAGGTCGAAACAATTCTTAGCGGAGATTCAAAGCGGTATTCTTCTGTCGAAGGCTGATCTTTATGCTGACGATCCCGAGTCCGCATTGAAGGACAATGACCTTCTGGGGATGACCGACGACGATGTCGAGACGCTGGATAAGCTTCGCGAGTATTTCGGCAAGGTCAGAAAATAGAAAGACAGGGATTTTTAGCTCTGTGAATAATCATACTCTTAGAGTTCTGGAGTACCAGGCCATACTCGAAAGGTTGGCCTATCACTGTAAATCGGTTCCGGGAAAACGGAAGGCGACTTCTTTACATCCCGAGACCGATCTCGATTCGATTAATTATCGATTCGATTTGATCTCGGAGATGAACGATCTTTTCGAGGCTCATGGCGGTCCGCCCGATTTGGAGTTCGATGATCTTTCCATACATCTTGATCAGGCGAAATCGTCCGGCGAGATACTTGAACCCAAAGAGCTTTTGAAATACTCCGCCTTTTTCGCGACAGTTAATAAATGCCAGCGTTTGCGGGAAGAATACGAAAAACTCAACGCGATTACCGACGGGCTGGTGTATCCCGAGGATCTTCACAAAGAGATAGATAAATCGGTCGATGTCGATGGCGCGATAAAAAACTCAGCGTCGTCGGAACTATACCGGATCCGAAAGGAACTCGGCCGTGTCAAGATCAAACTTGATTCCAAATTCGAAAAATACCTTAATTCCGATATGGTTTCATATCTCTCCGACAAGCTCTTCACTATTCGAGAGGGCAGGTATGTTCTTCCTGTAAGGGAAACCGATAAAGGGCATGTCGGCGGTATTATTCACGATAGATCATCATCGGGCGCGACCTTTTTCATCGAGCCATCCGAAACGGTCGAACTCAACAACCGTCATAGAGAGCTGGAGACAGGGGAGCGTGAGGAAATAAACAGAATCCTCCGACGTCTTTCCGAGATGTTATATATCAGCGAGGATATCGTAAGAGACGATATCGAACTGCTTTCGAAACTCGATTTTATTGCCGGTTGTTCGCGGTTGGCCAAAGAGCTTAAGGCCAAACGTCCGTTATTTCCAGAGAAAAGTGAAATTGCGATAAAAAACGGTCGCCATCCAATTCTTGTTTTAAACGCTATTCGAAGCGACGGGGAAGTCGTACCGTTGAGCGTGGCGATGAATTCGGATTCGAACGTATTAATTATAACCGGTCCCAACACCGGCGGTAAAACCGTGGCTTTGAAAACCGTGGGATTGTTATCGTTGATGGCTGCAAGCGGACTTTACGTTCCGGCCGATGAGGGCTCGTCATTTCTTTTGTTCGACGATATATTCGCCGATATCGGCGATGAGCAATCTATCGATAGTTCACTCTCGACCTACTCGTCGCATTTGAATCATATTAAAACCGCTCTGGAGGAATCCGGGCACGGTTCTCTGGTTCTTTTTGACGAGCTCGGAGCGGGTACCGATCCCGATGAAGGTTCGGCCATAGGGCAGGCGATCGTCGAGCATCTTTCCGAAAAAGCGTGCTACGCCGTGATAACGACTCATCATGGAAGGCTCAAAGCGCTGGCCGGCAAGGTTCGCGGCGTCGTAAACGGCTCTATGGAATTCGATACTGCCAATCTTTCCCCGACATTCAGGTTTTTACCTGGGATACCGGGTTCCTCTTACGCCGTGGAGATCGCCAGACGTCTCGGTTTAGATGATAAGGTTACAGTACGTGCTCTGGAACTAATTGATCGCGGCGAAAGCGATATGACCGCTCTTATAACCGAATTGCATCAAAAATCAATTGAACTATCTAAGGAGCTTAATGAAGCCATTTCAGAGCGCGAAAAATTCGAATCCTTAAAAAGCGAACTCGAAGAGAAGCTCATCGAACAGAGGAAATCTGAAAAGCAGTATCGACGGGACCAGCTGAAAAAAACCGAACAGCTGATAGAGCAAACAAAAAATGAACTCGAGCGTGTAATGGAAAAAGCCAGGGCGAAAAGATCCGATATGGAGGCGTTGAGATCGTTCAG
>JAZGHS010000166.1:0-15424 GCA_036481315.1 Candidatus Zixiibacteriota bacterium
TACTCCGGCGTCACCCTCCTGTTGAACCTTGCGGAACTCAAAACGAACTTTCATCCCGATCTTCAGGTTCTCAGGCTCGCAATCAGCTATCTGGCATAATATTTTGACATCATCACCCAGATTAATAATACCAACCGAATAGGGAGCCTCGTCGGTGAACCCTGTAGGCGCGATCCTGATAACGGTGAACGTCTCCACAGTCCCTTTATCGTTGATCTTCGTTGGCCCGAAATCCCTGGATTTACATCCCGGGCAGATCAATCTCGGGGGGAACATCACCTTGCCGCATTTTTTGCACTTGACCGCCTCGAAACGGTAACGCTGCGGAATCTCTCTCCAGTATTTAGGCGCTGACATCTTAGTTTCCCTCCAGTATATGGACCACGCTGCTGGCGCCGCTTCCACCCATATTCTGCGCCAGTCCGATATCCGCTTTTTTCAACTGCCTGCCATCGTCGGCTTCACCGCGGATCTGCTTTGTAAGCTCCACGATTTGGGCGACTCCTGTCGCTCCGACAGGATGACCCTTCGATTTCAAGCCGCCGCTGGCGTTAACCGGGAATTTGCCATCGAAAGCGGTAACGCCGTCTACTGTCGCTTTCCCGCCTTTACCCGCCTCGGCAATACCGAGAGCCTCGATCACCATGATCTCGGCGATCGTGAAACAATCGTGTACCTCGGCGAAATCAATATCGCTGATCTTCTTGCCTGCCATATCCAATGCCTGCTTTGCCGCTATCGCGGTTGATTTCAAGCTTGAAAGATCGTCGCGCTGGGCAAGCTGGATCGTATCCGACGCGTGCCCGGAGCCGATAATTTTAACTGTTCTTTTTTTGGTGATCTCTTTGGCCTTATCCATCGAACACAATATTACCGCCGCGGAGCCATCAGTAATAGGGGAGCAGTCTAAAAGGGTCAATGGATCCGATACCATAACCGAATTCTTGACCTGATCCAATGTCATCTTCATCCTGAATTGCGCCAACGGGTTTTTCGAGCCGTTAAGATGATTCTTAACCGCTACCTGCGCCATCTGATCACGGGTGGTGCCGTATTTGTTCATATGATGATTGGCCATCATGGCGTAAAGGCCGGGGAATGTGACTCCGTTATAGACCTCGTATTCCTGGTCAGCCGCGGTAGCCAGGGCAAACGTCGCCCCCCCGCCGTCAACATCGGTCATCTTTTCCACACCGGCGGCCATGACGATATCGGCCATTCCCGACGCTACATGCATATATGCCGACCTGAAAGCCGCTCCACCCGACGCGCAGGCCGATTCGACCCGTGTTCCGGGTACAGGACAGATCCCCGAATAATCCGGGCCCATGGAGCCCAAATGCTCCTGACCAGCAAACAAGCCCGACGACATACATCCTATATACATCGCTTCCACCGAATCTATCCCGGCGTCATCGAGAGCCAGAAGGACGCTTTCTGCTAAAAGGTCGCGAATGGCAACCTTCCAGATCTCGCCCCATTTGTTCATCCCGACCCCGATTACTGCCACATCTCTCATGCTATTTCCTCCAATATTAGAAAACCCACCGGGGGCGGATTATTCTCCTCTTAGTTTGATCTTGCCTCTGAATTTCGAATAAGTACCGTAATCGAGGTATTTTCTGTTTTCCGAATCGAGCATAGCCCGCGTATGAACTGCCTTGTTCTGAACGTCTTTAATTTTGTCGGTTACCTGCCACACGAAACCGTCACTACCCGCGCCTGATCCGTAGGAAACCATAAAGATCTTGTCCCCGGGCTTGGCAATGTCGAGAATTGATGTCAATCCGATTGGGGACGCTCCCGAATAGGTGTTACCAAGAGTGGGGCAGAGCCAGCCCTGATTCATTTGTTCCTCGGTGAACCCGAGCTTCTTGCCGACAGTCATTGGAAATTTGCCGTTGGGTTGATGGAAGACCGCGAAGGCGAAATCTGATGGTTTCATGCCCGATTTTTCCAACAATGCTGTCGCGCAGCCGTTAATTGTCCGAAAATATGCCGGTTCTCCGGTGAATCGGCCGCCGTGACTGGGGTAGAACTGATGTTCGCGGCGCCAGAAATCCGGGGTATCGGTCATCCAGGAGTGGGTAAATAGCGATTCGGCTATTACGTTTTCCTTGCCGAAAATAAAAGCGGCGGCTCCTGCCGATGCCGAATATTCTAAAGCATCACCGGGGGCGCCCTGCGACGTGTCCGCGCCAACTCCAAGACCGTACTTGATTTCGCCGGCTCTAACCAGGCTCATGGCGACAAACATCCCCTCTGATCCAGCCTTGCATGCGAATTCGAAATCGGCGCAATGGCAATCCGGCGTGGCGCCGATAGCCTCGGCCAGCGTCGTGCCCGACGGTTTAACCGCGTAGGGATGCGATTCCGAGCCGACATAAACGGCCCCGATTTCGGCCGGGTTTATGTTCGCGCGTTTCAGGGCGTTCTTGGTCGCCTCTACGGACATCGTGATTGTATCCTGATCCGGCGACGGGACCGATTTTTCACGAAGCATCAATCCCCGCTTGTAGCTGGGAGCGTCAGCCCCCCAGACCTTGGCGATCTCCTCGACCTTGATCCGATTGCGCGGTATATATGCTCCATAACCAATTATTCCTACCATGAGGGCCCTTTCTTTATCAATCTATTGAAAACGAAACATCCACTCCATACATAACGGGGGGTAATCTAAAATTTACGCGGTGTAAAGTCAACTAATTTGCCTCTGAATAAGACTGCCTTATTTACAGAAATTCACAATAAACAAAATTACGCACCGCCATAATTATCACTTGCGATTTTATCCTAATATCAGTAATATATTTTGCAGTCAGAAGCAATTTATTGCTATTATCGTAAAAGAGGTAGTTATGGCTAAACCGAAAGTGTTTATAAGTTCAACCTATTATGATCTGAAACATTTAAGATCATCGTTAGATAATTTTATCGATTCACTGGGATTTGAAGCAATGCTTTCAGAGAAAGGCGATATTGCCTATTCGCCAGATATGCCCCTAGATGAGTCGTGCTATAAAGAAGCTGTAAATGCCGATATTTTTGTATTAATTATTGGGGGTAGATATGGAACACCATCGAGTGAAGTAAAGAAAGAAATTGAACGCGGTTTTTTTGATAGATATGACAGCATTACTAAAAAAGAATATACAAAGGCTATAGAAAATGAAATCCCAACTTATATTCTAATCGAAAATAGCGTATATACCGAATATCGCACATTTCTCAAGAATAGAGACAGCGAAATAAATTATGCTCATGTAGACTCGGTAAATATATTCCTTCT
Organism: Candidatus Zixiibacteriota bacterium; assembly: GCA_036481315.1. Taxonomy (GTDB): domain Bacteria; phylum Zixibacteria; class MSB-5A5; order UBA10806; family UBA10806; genus JAZGHS01. The sequence continues at coordinate 3,290 of JAZGHS010000166.1, forward strand.
AATCGAATATATTTTGAGCCAGCCTAAAAATAACCCTGTTCATCAGTTCGAGAAGTTTTCAGAAATTGAATCTTGGCTCAAAGAACAATGGTCAGGACTTTTCCGTGAACTTCTTCGGCGGCTTTCAAGCCAACAGCAAATATCAAATTTAGCATCCCAAGTTGATGAATTAAAAGAAATTAATAGTACGCTGAAAAGATATCTTGAAAAAGTGGTTTCCACGGTATCTCCTAAAGAGTCCGCAAAGTTGATCCAGGCCGAAGATAAGCGCTTGAAAGACATAAGCATAGAGAAGTCCCTGCTTAAAAACGAAGTTGTTGACTATTTAATAAGAGTACGTAATGTTAGTTTTAGTATGGTGTTTGAAGCATTGAATTCTGCTGATAATATTAACGATTTTCTGGATATTTTGTATGGTATTACAAAAAATGAAGAATTACGGGATCATATGCTCGAGATATTTAGCAATTATCCAGACGCGCGACGAGATTTAAATGAAGCAAGAACAATCTTGGGATTAAAACCGCTGAAATTACGCAGGAGTAAAATAAAATCAGTTTCGAAAAAGAAAAAGTGAGCTTTAAGTTTCGTATTATCTGATATTTTCATATTAGGAGAATTTTCGGCTAATAATTGCCAGCTGTTGCTAATAAACATATAATCATATTTACGCGGTCTAAAGTCAACTTTTTTACCTATAAATGGATATTTCCCGCCTATTATGAAACAAATCGGGTTTATGGTCATAAAATCGGATATAAGGTCGATTTTGTCACCCCGAAAACCCGGATAACACGATTTGAATCAAAGCAGTAAGAAAATCGATTTGATTATCTCAACACTAATTCATATATTCAAAACCCGGGGGATTTTCCCCGAATGATCGGCGGACTAAATGAAAAAAATCACAAAATCACAAATCGCGATGATATTGCTCCCGGCCGGGCTTGTCATCCTCTCCTGCGGGCTGTTTGCGCCGTCGGAGGACGCTTATCTGAAAAACTATACCAAAGCGCATGAATTCATGATCCAGAACCAGCCGGAAAAGGCGATACCGCTTTATCGAAAGGTTCTCAAACAAAAAGAAGACTTCAAAAACGCCTACCAGGAGATGGCCGTATGCTATCAGCAACTGGGTGAAATCGATAGTGCGCTCATATATTACCAGGGGGCGATTGTTTACAACCCGGCCAATGTCGACGCTTACCAGTCGATCGGGAATATCTACTACACGCAGGGTAAATATGATGACGCCGTTATCTGGTACGAACGGGCAAGCGAGGTCGACGAGCTTTATCCCCGTACTTATCAGAATATGGCTACCATCTGGCTGGCGCGAAAAAATTATAATATGGCCAAGAAATATTTCGAGATGGCTATCACCGTCGATGCCACCTACCCACGCGGGTATTACGGTCTCGCTCTGGTAGCGTTAAGTCTCGGCGATCCGGACCACGCCGAATCGAGGTTCCTGGACGCTGTCCGGGTAGGCTCCATGCCGGAGGCAATCTATATGCTGGGGCAGATGTACTTTGAACAGAAGAAGTTTGATAAGTCTAAGGAGTGGTTCGAGAAATATCTCGAAAAGGAATCGGCCGGGCAATGGGCCGAAAAAGCTCGTGACATGCTGTTTTTGATCGAACAGGAGAAGTAGGAACGGATAAGACTCGGAAATTATGTTTGTGCAGATTAGCAAAAGAATCGTATTAATCGTATTATTAGTATTACCGGGAATTAACGCGAATTCATCCGGTTCAGCTTGGGAGGAAAAAAACGATAAGGCGATTATTATAAAGATGGGCAGTGTAATCATCGAAGGCGAATTAGGGTTCAACCTTGCGCTTACTACCTGTAGTTCAATAAGCCCTGAAATAATAGGGGGTATGGGATTAAGCTGGGAGAAGTCTTATTATAGTTCGTTTTATTCGCTGTTGTCTTCGGCCAGGTATAATTTTGCGGCTGATCGTACGTCTCCATTTATATGCGGTGAAATTGGATATGCTATTGAGAGAGTAAAAGGGATATCATCATCGATAACAAATGGTCCGATGATAGGGGCCGGAGTCGGGATAAACGCCCCTGCGCGAAAGCGGTTGGATATTTTTCTGGAAGTAAGCTATAAATCCCAATGGTCGAGAAGATATTTATCGTATTATTACGCGAACCCGAAATCCGAATCGGTCAGATTCGACATGTTAAGGTTCAACATGGGAGTGGCGTTTTAAAAATAGTTGATTGAATGAGAATGTAGGTCGGTAGTTAGGGAAGAAGGTCGGGTTCCGGAGTCACGTTTTACGTGACGGAGAAGCCCGACAAATGGAGAAAGTAATGTGAGTCTGCGTATCACAACTTGTTGTGAATGCGTTGGAGACAAGAGGGCGCGGTAAGAATAATTTATGATACGCGGATAAAGGTTGTTTATCGGGAGAATATCTTGGGAAAATTCAGATGATTAGCGAAAGAATGGTGAAATTTTATAGGATATTTTACATTCTTTCTATTATCGCTATCGTTTGCGGGCTTTTTGTGCTCGGAATCGTGGTATTGGTATCGAATAGCATAAATAGCATGTCCGACATTTTTAACGCATTGATTTTTATCCCGCTCAATATCGGATTTCCATTTTTCATGATCATAATCTTGTTAAGTATTGTCGGTATTATCATCAATATTAAACGCTGGAAGGAATATTCGCTTGTTATAATCACCTGTATCTCTTTACTGGTTTTTTTATTCCTGTATACTATTTTGTTCGGGTTTTTAAATATAGGCGGATTTTATTATGGTTAAAAAAATACTAGTCAGCAATATACTGCTGACATGAAGCGAAATAAATTCTGGTGTAAGGAGGCAATAGGATGGCTGGTGAAGCGGTAATACTTTCGGCGTGCCGATCGGCGATAGGGAATTTTCTGGGTGGTCTGTCATCATTTACAGCCCCGCAACTGGGGGCGTTGGCTATAAAAGAGGCGGTCAAACGTGCCGGTATCGATACTAACGATATCGACGAGGTAATCATGGGGCAGGTGGTACAGGGCGGTTCAAACCAGGCGCCGGGTCGTCAGGCGGCAATACACGGCGGGATACCGTCGAAAGTGCCTGCGTTGACAATCAATAAGGTTTGCGGGTCGGGTCTCAAAGCGGTCATGCTCTCGGCCCAGGCGATCAAAGCGGGCGACGGACACCTGTTTGTGGCCGGAGGGATGGAATCGATGTCCAAAACCCCTTATGCGTTGCATGGCGCAAAGGGCGGCTTGAAATTCGGGCATAAGAAGCTTGTCGATCTTATGATCACCGACGGTCTCTGGGATTCGTTCAACGATTACCACATGGGCATCGCCGCCGAATATACCGCTGAAAAGGCCAAGCTGACCCGTCAACAACTCGACGAGTACGCCGCCAATTCACAGCAAAAAGCAGGGAAGGCGATTGAAGCGGGGAAATTCAAAGATGAGATATTCCCGATCGAAATTCCTCAACGCAAAGGCGATCCGATCGTTTTCGATACCGACGAGTGCCCTCGTCCCACAACGACGGCGGAGAAATTGGGGAAACTCAGACCAGCGTTTCAGAAAGACGGTATAGTAACGGCTGGCAACGCGCCCGGCCTCAATGACGGATCATCCGCGATCATAGTATCATCGATGGAATACGCCGAAAAGCATGGACATAAACCACTGGCTAAAGTTATCGCCTACGCCGCCGCCGGAACCGACCCACAGGATCTCTTCTTTGCCCCGATCTATGCCGTGCAGAATCTCATGAAAAAAATGAATGTCAAAATCGATCATTGGGATTTGATCGAGGCCAACGAGGCATTCGCGGCGCAATGCCTGGCCGACGGCAACGAACTCGACTGGGATTGGAATAAAGTCAACGTCAACGGTGGAGCGATTGCGTTAGGTCATCCCATAGGAGCGTCAGGCGCCAGGATTTTAACCACGTTGATATACGCGTTGAAAGACCGCGGCCTCAAGACCGGCATAGCCACACTCTGCCTCGGGGGCGGTAACGCGGTTGCTTTAGCGATTGAATTGATGTAAATAATTTCGTCATTGCGAGAAGGTTTCGACTTTTAGTCGGGAACAACGAAGCAATCTGATAACGGGAGGTCGATTAAGTAGTAGGTCGGGAGCCCAGCGATCCCGACAAATAGACTAAGCTTGCTAACGCGGGAAGGTAATTATGAAAAAGACAATCTTTACATACCTGATCGGCATTCTGATGCTATCGGGATGCTCGAACAAAAGCACCGAGCCCGACTATGTCGGTACATCGACATTCCCTCTGACTACCGACAGCAGGTGGGTATACGAGCGAAATTACTCTGAGGTCTCTATAATCGATTCGGCGCTGGTCAACACAGAATCATATTCGATAATCCGTCATATTATCGGCCCCGATACTGTTATAGACGGCAATCAATTAATCGCTGTCGACGATTCAGTTGCCAGGTCGGATTCTATCGATCAGGATCCCTACGTAAACCGGCATCTGTATTGTATCTCCGAGGGACAGCTAAAGGAATACGGTCAGATCACTATTTTCCAATGGGGCGAGGTGGTGCCGGTTTATTATAATCCTCCACATGTTCTCCTCGAATTTCCTTTAACGAACAACAGGGCATGGTTATCTTACGAGGCGGCTTTAGGAAATGTCTATAATACCGTTGTGGGTATTCAATATGTCGATGTCGGTCAACAGTCGATCAAATGCGACGTTGTCAGATCGCAGTTAATCGATCCCGGCACAGGACATCGGTACTACGATTCGCATTGGTGGTATTCGAATGACGGCCTAATTCGTAACGAGTTCGATTACGGGCTCCGGGAAATAACGGATGAATTGGGTCACGTAATTGATACTGTTCAGGTGACAGATGTTATGGAGTTAACAGAATTTCAGATTCAAAGTGAATAAATCGTTCAATGTAAAACGGAAGGAAATATGCAGATAAAACATGTAGCGGTGATAGGCGGCGGAACTATGGGCAACGGAATCGCCCACGTTTTCGCCCAGAACGGATACGAAACACTTCTGGTCGATACCGAACAGGAATATTTGGATAAAGCGATCGCCACAATTAAAAAGAATCTGGAACGTCAGGCCAAAAAAGGGGTAATTACGGCCGATGATGTTTCAGCAACCATGGGACGTATCAAGCCGACCCTCGATATCGAAGAGGCTAAAATCGCGGACTTAGCTATCGAAGCCGTATTCGAGGAATCGCACGCCAAGGCGGAAATTTTCGAGAAACTGGATTCGATCTGCGAACCTCATACTATTCTCGCCTCGAACACATCGTCGTTGCCAATTACGGCTATGGCCGCCGATACAAGCAGACCGGATAAATTTATCGGCATGCATTTCATGAATCCGGTTCCGATGATGAAACTGGTGGAGGTTATTCGTGGATACGCAACATCGGATGAGACCTATAAGATTATTCACGATCTCTCGGTCGCGATTGGCAAGACACCGGTCGAGGTCAACGATTATCCCGGATTCATATCCAATAGGATCTTAATGCCCATGATCAATGAGGCGGCGTTTTGCCTTATGGAGGGTGTCGCCAAAGCCGAAGATATCGATACGGTCATGAAATTAGGGATGAATCATCCCATGGGACCTTTAACTCTGGCCGATTTTATCGGGCTGGACGTTTGTTTGAATATTATGTATGTTCTTTTCGAGGGTTATGCCGATTCCAAGTATCGTCCCTGTCCGCTTTTGAATAAGATGGTTATGGCGGGGCATCTGGGACGGAAAACAGGACGAGGATTTTACGATTACGGTAAGTAGCTTTTAAATACAATTTCGAGGTGGTGTGATGGATTTTGAGTTGGGTGAGGATCAACTGCTGATGCAGGAGGCGGCTCGGGAATTCGCTGAAAAGAAGCTAATGCCGATCGCCGAAAAAATGGATGAGGACGAAGCTGTCCCTCAGCAAATATATAAAGAACTCGGAGAGCTTGGCTATTTCGGCATGCTTCTACCCGAAAAATACGGCGGACTTGAATTGGATACTCTATCCTTTGTTTGCGCCATGGAGGAGATAGGGCGCGGTTCCGCCGGTGTCATGATCGGCCTTTCGGTACATAACTCCCTCTGTTGCCGGGCGGTTTACGATTGGGGTTCCGATTATTTAAAAAATAAATACCTTCCCGGTATGGCCTCCGGCGAATTATTCGGTTCGTATTGTCTCTCCGAACCTGAAGCCGGTACCGACGCCGGTTCGCTTAAATGTACGGCTGATGAAAAAGGGGACAAATTTGTTCTCAATGGCACCAAGTCGTGGATAACATCGGCGGGGGTAGCGAAGGTATTCATCGTTTTCGCGTTGACCGACAAAGCGGCCGGACCGAAAGGGATATCCTGCTTTATTGTCGATGCCGGAACTCCGGGTATGAACCTCGGCGCTAAAGAGAAGAAGATGGGTATTAAACCGTCGGATACAAGAGAGGTTTCATTTGTCGATTGCGAAATCCCCAAAGAGAACTTAATCGGGGAGAAAAACCATGGTTTTAAGGTTGCCTTATCGCTTCTCGACGGCGGCCGAATAGGGGTTGCGGCGCAGGGTGTCGGCATTTCGCAGGCTGCATATGAGGAAGCGTATAAATACGCTCACGAACGTCAACAGTTCGGCCAACCGATCGCTAATTTCCAAACGATTCAATTCAAGCTATCTGATATGGCTATGAGGATCGAGGCCGCTCGGCTTCTAACATATTCGGCGGCTTGGAAAAAAGATAAGCTCGGTAGGGAAGCGGCCAAATATATTTCCATGGCCAAACTGTTCGCGTCGGAAACCGCTAACTGGATTGCTAATGAGGCTGTCCAGATTCACGGCGGTTATGGTTACGTAAAGGAATATCCGGTAGAAAGGTATTTCCGGGATGCCAGGGTGACTGAAATCTACGAGGGAACGTCAGAAGCGCAACGGATGGTAATTTTCAGAAGCCTGGGGAAACGATAGATGTGGACTAACGAGAATCACGAAAAATGCAGAGCCAAAGTTCGCGAATTCGGATTGGCGGAAATAGAGCCCATCACTCAAAAAATAGACCGCGAGCAAATTTTCCCCGAGGATCTGGTAGGTAAACTTTGCGATTTCGGTCTCTTGGGATTGGTGGTCGATAAAAAATACGGCGGCACCGAAATCGATACATTATCGTATATAATCGCCGTTGAGGAGATATCCCGTATCTGCGGCTCTACCGGGATCACGGTCGCCGCGCACAACTCCCTGGGATGCTGGCCGATTTACGCTTTCGGCACCGAGGAACAGAAAAAGAAATATCTTCCTGAAATAACCACCGGCGGACAATTAGCCGCGTTCGGGCTGACCGAACCCGACGCCGGTTCCGACGCAGGCGGTACGAAAACGTTTGCGGAGAAGATCGATGGCGGTTTCAAGGTCAATGGCACCAAATGCTGGATTACCAGCGCCGGGGTAGCGTCGACATTTGTATTCACCGCGAGAACATCGCATGATCCCGGCTCCCATTCGATATCATCGTTTCTGATTAAGGCGGGGGCGAAGGGGTTTTCGTCCGGTAAAAAAGAAAACAAGCTCGGCTTGCGCGGCTCAGATACGCGGTTTTTGCATTTAGACGATTGTATCGTGCCCGATGCTGACTTGCTTGGCAAAACCGGTGAGGGATTCAAACAGTTTATGAAGACCCTCGATGGCGGTCGGATATCAATCGCGGCGATGGCGCTGGGGCTGGCGCAAGGCGCTTACGATGTCACCTTGAAATACGCCAAACATCGCAAACAGTTCGGTAAATCGATCGGTGATTTCCAAGCGGTCGGTTTCAAACTGGCCGATATGGCTACCGAGATCCAGGCCGCCAGGCATTTGGTTTATCATGCAGCCTGCCTAAAGGACGAGGGCAAACGTTATTCCAAGGAATCGGCCATGGCAAAGCTTTACGCCTCCGAGGTGGGTAATAGGGTAAGCTATGCCGCAATCAAAATCCTGGGAGCGGAAGGCTACGGCGATCGCTACCCGGTGGAACGGATTCATCGCGACGTGAAACTTTGCGAGATAGGCGAGGGAACTTCCGAGATACAAAGGCTGGTTATATCTCGTATGATACTAAAGGAAATTGATTAGGGGAGCCTTTGAAAGAAATTCTTGAAATACTCGCGATAATCGGACTCTGGTTTGTTCTGACCCGATACCTGTTCCCCAAAATGGGGATTCATTCGTGAGGAGCGGCCCCACACAGTTCCGTGGGCACGGACGATGACAAAAAATGCAATTGAAGAACGTAGGGGCGATTGATATTCGCCCCTTTTTTATATAACCGAACATTCTATTCTTTGCGCATTGATATTGGTATAAGTAACTTGCGGTGATTTGGCAACGGTCGGGGCTACCGAAGGCCCGATTCTAGTTATTTTATTGACTTTTGTATGCACATTCATTACGATTAACAGGAAACCATAAGGGTGGAGTGACGCCTTTGATTTGAGCGAATATATTTTTCTTCGGTGGTTTGATAACGAAATACCGGGAGGATATTTATGAAAACATTATCGATTTTCGCCGTATTATCACTTCTTATAATAGAGCCGGCACATGCGCAGACTGGGGCGTGTTGTGTCGATGAGGATTGTATTGATACCATGGAAGAAGATGCCTGCTGGTGGATGGGCGGTTATTGGTATGAGGGCGAGGATTGCGATGAGGGGTTCATATGTCCCACCGATTATCCCTGCGGGTTTTACGTGGTTGGTGATTACAACGGCAATGGAATCTTCAACGTCGCCGACGTTATATCGGCATTCTCCAAACTGAAAACCGGACACCCGGATGCCGCTTTGCTTTGCGATTGCCTCGGTGATGGTAACGAGTGGGCTGTGGCATATGACGTCAATAACTCCTGTACGTTCAATCTCGCCGATGTTATTGTAGCATTTAGCGGCGGATTAATTCCCGAACGGCCGCTTAGACCGTGCGTGCTCTGCCCTCCCGCTCCGGGGCGGTAAGGAGTGATTAAAAATCCCTTGCCAAACCCTTCAAAGGCACTATAATTACTATTGGCTCCAATAATGGGAGGATTTGTGAAAAGAGTATACGCTTTTACTGTAATATTCGTTCTCTTTACCCGTCTGCCCGTCTCCGCTACCATCATCAACATCCCCGATGACTACCCCACCATCCAGGAGGGCATAGACGCCAGCATCGACGGCGACACGGTGTTGGTCCAGCCGGGGATTTATGTGGAGAACATCAATTTCTACGGGCACAATATCGTGCTGGGGTCTTTGTTTTTGATTACGGAGGATACGACATATATATCGGAGACGGTGATTGATGGGGATTCGTCGGGTTCGGTGGTGTGCTTTGAAAGTGAGGAAGATAGTACTGCCATAATTATAGGATTCAGTATCAGAAATGGCGCAAATAATCTTGGAGCAGGTATTAAATGCGTGAATGGTTCAAATCCCGCTATCCGTAATAATATGATTAGCGAAAATTATGCTTGGAGAGGCGGCGGAATTTTTGTCGATCAATCAGATCCGATTATCTTGGATAACAAAATTATCGGGAATTCTTCGGAACAACATGGGGGTGGCATTTTCGCCGCAGTTTCAAGGTCCATAATCAATGACAATATATTCAAAACTAATTCAGCCGAATGTGGCGGCGCAATATGCTGTGAACGCGCCGATCCGATAATTATAAATAATACAATGGTTGATAATACCGTTTCCTACCTGGGTGGTGGTTTTAGCTGTTTATTTGATTCCAATCCTACGATAAGCAATAATCGGATCGGAAGAAATACGGCCGATTACGGCGGGGGAATTGCGTTTGAACACGCTGATGGAATTATCCATAACAATATTATTTTCGCAAACTCAGCAGATGGAGGCGGCGGCTTATATTTTAGTGTGGGGAGCGACCCAATAATTAGCAACAATACGATATGGGGGAATTCCGCATTGATCGATTTTGGAAGAGGGGGTGGGATATATAGCCACAGTAATTCTAATCCTACAATAATAAATACCATATTTTGGGCTGACAGCGCATTATACAGCGGAGGAGACGAAATTTATCTGAATGAAAGCTTCCCGTCGATTACTTATTCCAATATCCAGGGCGGTTGGGAAGGCGAGGGGAACATCGATACCGATCCCCTCTTCCGAGATCCCGAAAACGGCGATTTCCATCTCATGTCCACTGAATGTGGCGATTCACTCGATTCCCCTTGTATCGACACCGGTAGTCTGGCCATAATAGACAGCCTGCTCGATTGCGATTGGGGTTTGGGAACAACCTTGAGTGACATGGGAGCCTACGGCGGTGGAGATTCAGTGACTGTGGGGATCGACGAGTTTATTGAGCTACTTCCTGAAAGATTGACGCTTTTGCAAAACTATCCCAATCCCTTCAACGCCAATACCAACATCAGCTTCACACTCCCGAAACCGTCCGATATCATAATCGAGATCTACAACATCCTCGGCCAGCGGGTGGCAACCCTGTTTGACGACCATAAACCTGCCGGTTTGCATTCCGTAAACTGGAACGCCGACGATTACCCCTCCGGCGTCTATTTCGCGAAGATGAGGGCAGGGGAGAAATCTCAGAATACAAAGATGGTGCTATTGAAATAAAGCGGAGAATATTGTGAAAATGACCAGCCTATTATCATTATTTCTTATCGTTATTCGACCGGTATCCAGAATCGAATTTCCTATCCTTAGATCGATAAATGTAGAAATAGCTTGACATTGTATACGTGCTATTTAACTTATTTTTAGATTTGCTTTGAATTATCAGCCTTGAATTGCTGGTAGAAGAATACCTCAAATCGGAGGATATAATGAAGAAAATCACGATTTATACAATTGTGATCATAGCGTACAGCATTAAAAGGAGGTATGAGATGCCAAAACCAATCGATCTTAAATTGTATCTGAGGCTATTTATTTTAGCCGGTGTATTTTCACTATTTTTCAATGCAAGTGCAACCGCTGACGAATATCTAATCACTGATCTTGGTACTCTCGGCGGGATCTGGAGTGGCGCCGCAGATTTGAATGATCAGGGCCAGATAGTTGGGATATCCAGTATTTACAGTGGTGCCCAGCATGGTTTCTTCTGGGACGGCGAGATAATGAATGATTTAGATACGCCGCAAGAATATTTAGTTAGCGGGGCTACGGCCATAAACAATGCCGGACAAATTGCCGGTTACACAAGCGGCGAAAATCAAAGCCAATATGCCTATCTCTGGGAGAATGATATCTGGACTTATCTTGGAACTTTACCGGAGCTTGATTACAGTTTGGCATCGGATATTAATGACTTTCGTTTAATCGTCGGTTACTCCTTTATGCTTGGTCCCGATGGTGGATCGTTGGGTTGGATCTGGGGAGGTGGTGGAATGACCAGCCTCGGTACGTTAGGCGGTGATAGAAGTTCGGCAAATGCAATCAACGAGATGGACGAGGTGGTCGGCTATGCCCAAATCTTTAATCCCGACACTGTAATAAATCACGCTTGCTTATGGATCCATGATGCTATAATCGACCTCGGAGTATTGCCTAGAGAAACTAACAGCGCGGCTAATGATATTAACGATAATAGTCAAGTTTGCGGTTCATCTTCACATCAACAAATAACTTATCCATTTCTTACAGTATCGATCCCCTGCCTGTGGGAAGATGGAGAGATTATCGAACTCGAGTTATTGCCCGGTTATGCTAAAGGCGTTGCTACGGGAATAAATAACAACGGTCAGATAATCGGCTGGATGAATACGAGTTTATCTGGCGGAAACGCTCGGGCATTTATCTGGGAGGATGGAGTCATGACCAACCTCAATCAATTATTGCCAGATGGCTCAGGTTGGATTGTAAAGTCAGCATCTGATATCAATGATGCTGGTCAGATCGTAGGTACCGGGGAAGCTCCCGATGGAGAAACACATGGTTATTTGCTTACCCCTATTCCAACAGATATTCCTGAATATACAGATGAAATCCCGTCATCTTATTTGATCGCCAATAACTACCCCAACCCCTTCAACCTCTCCACCAACATCAGCTTCACAGTCCCCGAACCGTCCGATGTTCAAATCGAGATCTACAACATCCTCGGCCAGCGGGTGG
>JAZGHS010000167.1:0-7261 GCA_036481315.1 Candidatus Zixiibacteriota bacterium
GCAAAAATGTGGTCGTTCCAAGCCCTTCTTATGGCCAGTTCGGATCCGATTCCAGCCGTAACGGAGCATCGGTAAGATATGTCGATCTCGACGAGAATCATCGGGTGGATCTGGAGGCGATGGCAAACCAGATCGACGATTATACCACTGCGGTATGTATCACCAACCCCAATAATCCCACGGCCACCGTTGTCAATCCGGGAGATCTGATCGACTTTATTACTCTCTTGCCGGACCATGTGGTGACCATTATCGACGAGGCATATTATGATTATATAGGCGATTATCAGTCGGCTGTGGATTATGTCAGGCAGGGTTACGATGTCGTGGTCGTCAAAACATTCAGTAAAGTTTACGGTCTGGCAGGCGCTCGGATCGGTTACGCTGTCGGGCCTTCTGATCGGATCGGGAGTATGAACCCTCTTCGCATGTTTGCCATGATCCCTCGGATGTCGTTGGAAGCCGCCAGGGCCGCGGTCTATGACTACCAGCATGTCGCCGATTCTGTGGAACTGGCCAATCAAACCAAGGAATACTGTTTTTCAGAATTCAATAGTATGGATCTGGAATATATACCGTCGATGGCGAGCTTCTTCATGGTTGATGTCGGCACTAACGCCGACCCTGTTCGATCCGCTCTTGCCTCACGGGGCATTTTGGTCAGAACCGGTTGGGGGATGTCCCATCATCTCAGGGTTTCCACCGGCACGATGGACGAAATGATTGATTTCATCGCGGCTTTGGATGAGATCCTAACGCCTTTGAGGGCCGGAGAGGATCTTCCGAAACCGACAATGACCGAATTATACCAGGCTTATCCGAATCCCTTTAATTCATCCACTCAATTAAGAATCCATATCCCTCGGATATCACAAACAAAACTCGAGATTTTTGATATTCAGGGACGCCTGGTAAAAACCCTGGTGGATAGGAATCTCGGAGCAGGCGAATATTCCTTCCGATGGAACGGTATAAATCATTCCGGGCAAGCGGTATCGTCTGGATCGTATTTCTATCGGCTGATATCGGGCGAGGATACCATCACTCGACGCATGATGTTATTGAAATAGAATCTTAGTCCGTGTAACGGACGCGGATTACATCTCATATGATTGAAAACCGTTGCATAAGTATCAAGGATTTGCCTTCCGCAAACGTGGAGTTGCTATAGGAAGCGAAAATGTTTTCTTGCAATAATCATTTATAAATAGTATCCATGATCCGTGAGCGCAAAATAGCGGCCGTCGAACTTCATCCGGCCGGGGAGACCTAATAAGTGGTGATAAGATGACCGAACAAAACACCGATTTCGATACCGCGCGTTACTGGGAATCGCGGTTGACTGAAAAATTCGACCTGACCGGTGTCGGTTTCAGGCGAAAAAGTGTCGCGTATAATAAATGGGTTTACAGGGTTCGCACGGAGCTTTTAGACGGTCTTTTCAGGGAAAATAAATGGTCTGTGGAGAATAAGTCGATTCTCGATATAGGGTCCGGAACCGGTTATTTTATCGATTACTGGCAAACCCGTAAAGCCGGCGATATCACAGGACTCGATATCGCGGAGATAAGTATAAACAGGCTAAAAGATACTTTCCCCGAGGTGAAGTTTTACCTCGCCGATCTTTCCAATCCCGAATTAGAACTCGACGGCGGATACAATTATGTCACCATATTCGATGTTTTATTTCATATAATCGACGATATTAAATTCGAGAGGGTAGCGGTCAATCTTGCCCGATTTTGCAAACCGGGCTGTAAGATTTTCATCACCGATACGTTCGGTAAAATTACATTCGCCGGAGTACAGCATTGTCGCAACAGATCCCTGGAAATTTATAAAAACGTTTTTTCAAGTCAGGGATTCAAACTTGTTAAAATGAGACCGTTATTTTTTACCCTTCTTCCGCCGTCGGGAGTACGAAATCCTGTGATTCGATGGGCGGGGATACTGGCTTGGGAAGCCCTGACATTTGTAACCAGATGGAATTTCTTCGGCAATATACTCGGCCGGATCTTATATGGTATCGATTCGGTTTTAAGGAAGATCTTCAACAAAGGCCCCGGCGGATATATCGTGGTTTTTGAGTATGCTCCCTGAACATATCTCTCACCGTGTAAATTTCACCCACCTTTCCAATTGACAGACACCAGCCCACCCCTTTACTTACGCCTATGGACCGAAAACCGGAAATCCTAATTATCGACGATGACAAGGGTATTGTCGATTCCTTATCGTCGCTGTATAAAGATAACGGCTACAATCCTACCGGCGCCCGAACTGGCGACACGGCTTTGTCTCTTGCCGAACGGGACAGGTTCGATTTGATCATACTCGATCTGGATTTGCCCGATATCTACGGCGTGGAGCTTTTGAAGATGTTTCGGGCGCAAAAAATCGAGACTCCCGTGATAATAGTTTCGGGTAAGGCAACCATCAGCGCCGCTATCGAGGCGACTAAGCTCGGTGCGTTCAATGTCATCGAAAAACCCCCAGACCCAGCGCAACTCCTTCTCGATTCTAAAATAGCGATCAAACAGCGATCGTTGGAAGCCGAGGTGGAGAGCCTCAGACGATCATTGCTGTCGCAAAATTATATTGTCGGCGAATCCGAGATAATTAAAACATTGCGGGATAAACTTCGTCGTGTAGCAAGCTCCGATAGCAAGGTATATATCCTCGGCGAGCCGGGTGTTGGTAAGGAGCTTGCCGCCCGTTACCTGCATTTTTCGTCAAAACGGGCCGCCGGGCCGTTTGTGGCGGTCAACTGCGCCGCTATTCCCGGCGAATTATTCGAATCGGAGCTTTTCGGCCACGAACGGGGAGCTTTCACCGGCGCGGTATCACGTCAACAGGGAAAATTTGAGGTTGCCGACGGCGGTACTCTTTTTCTCGACGAGGTAGGCGAGTTGCGGCCGGATCATCAGGCAAAGTTGCTGCGGGCAATCGAATCATCATCGATACAAAGGGTGGGATCGTCAAAGGAGGTCCGTATCGACGTTCGCGTGATGGCGGCATCGAATAAGGATTTGCAGACGCTCACCCGTGAGGGCAAGTTCAGGGAGGATCTTTATTTCAGACTCAATGTCATCCCGGTTTACGTGCCGCCGCTCAAGGATAGGCTTGATGATATCCCGCTGTTGACACGTCGTTTTCTCGATGATCTCGGCTTTGAACGTCTTCGGATAGAACCGGGCGCGTTGAGCGAGTTATCGTCCTACGATTGGCCGGGTAACGTCCGCGAGTTGAAAAATATTGTCGAACGCACCGCCGCTCTGATCTACGGCGATACGATCTCCGCTGAAGATATTAGCGAAGCATTGAAGGGAGCCCAGGGCGGCAGAGATTACACTAAACCGGAGCAAATCACCCAATCCCTTTCGTTGCGCGATCATTTGTCTCGTTACGAAAAGAGCCTGCTCGAGGAGGTTATGCGCGACGTTGACGGGAATATTACCAAAGCGGCGAAGACGCTCAAGATGGACCGTGGCAACCTCTCCAAAAAGCTCAAAGGATACGGGCTGACCGGGAAGTAGCTTACTACATACCTCGAATAGCATTAGACCTGTAAAATGACCAACTGGCCTATTTAGTTTTCTGTCAAATTATAATTATATTAAAACGGTCAAATACAGCTTTCCGTTGACATGTATTATAGGATTATTTACAATCAGGTCTATGAAGAATGTAATTTCAACAATTTTCAGGGGCTAAATATGAACCGAGGAACACACGTTACGGTTGGCGGCCTTGTGGGCGCTGGTATATATATTATTGAAGCAAAGAAAGATGGAAATGAGTCTTCTTTGGCAGGTACTGTGATCGCAGGCGTAATTGGGGGGTACGCGGGTAGATTGCCTGACAAATTGGAGCCAGCTGGTTCGAGCGATCACAGGGGCTTTTTTCACAGTATCACTTTCGCCGGTATAGCTACATGCGTTATATGTCGTATTTTGAAAAAAGATAACCTTAATAAATATTTTAGAATTGGTTTAAAGTGTTTCGCGGCTGGTTACGGTAGCCATCTTGCGATGGATTCTACGACACCGGCAGGTCTGCCTTTTCTAAGTTAATCAATAAAAAATAAGGATATGTATAAAAATGTCAGATCAATCGTACCTAGATAGAAAATATTTTATAGATCAGCATGTATACAATTGTCCGTTTTGTAACCGCAGAAATGTTGCATATGAATGTGAAGGTCATGCTATTTTTAACTGGAGCGATTCAAAGAAATGCTATGTTTATTACGTAAAATGCTCATCTTGCGATAATATCTCTCTTCATCTTTCCTATCATCAATTGTATTCAGAACATTATGGTCAGGTCTTTGGTAGATATTTCAATAACGTAGACGATATTGATTCAAAAATATTCTATTCCGTTCCCACGTCCTTTTTTGTAATGGACTCTCGAATACCTTCAATTATAAGAGAGTTAATTACGGAAGCGGAAGGTTGCCTGAAAATGAATTTCTTAACAGGTGCTTCGGCCTGTATGAGAAAAGCCATCTATGAATTACTAATTTATGAAAAAGCAGACACAGGAGATTATAAGAGCCGAATAAAATCGCTAAAGGCAAAAAATAAAGATACAGATCCTCAATTATTCGATATTCTGTCTCACATTCAGGATATGACGAGTGATAAAATACACGAACAATCTTGGGACAAATGGGGATCAAAGTATCTAAAACTTATCATAGAGACGCTAAAAACAGTATTGCATGATATTTACGTAATTCCTGCAATTAAGAAAGAAAGATCTTCTGTAATTCAGAAGCTTCGAGAAAATGTAAGTAAAGACAAGAAAGAAAAGAAGGAGCCAGATAAAGCTGCCGAATAATCGCCTACTCCCACCTCAGCGCTTCGATAGGATCGAGCATGGAGGCTTTGCGGGCGGGGTAGATACCGAAGAACAAGCCTACCGTAAACGCGAACGCGAACGACATCCCGACCGCTGCTAACGGGATATACGTACTCCACCCGAAAAACTCGGTCAAGCCGTATGAGCCGCCGACACCGAATAAGATACCCAGCAATCCACCCAACAGGGAGAGCGTAACCGATTCCATGATGAATTGTATCATAATATCACGTCGACGAGCGCCGACCGCCATGCGCACGCCGATCTCGCGAGTGCGTTCTGTAACAGATACCAGCATGATATTCATAATGCCGATACCACCCACAAACAGCGATACGAGGGCAACCCCAGCCAATAGGTAGGTCATGGTGTCGGTTGTCTCCTGCCGCGCGGCGGAGTAATCGGATTGCGATTGGATAAAGAAATCGTTTTCCTGGTCGGGACGAAGCCGGTGTGATCGTCGCAAAATCTTCTCTATCTCGATATAGGCGTTGTTAGTCAGCGATTCGTCCTTCAAGCGGGCTACGAAGCGATCCAAATTTTTCTTGCCGAATACTCGTTTCTGGGCAGTGGTGTATGGTATCAATATGACATCGTCGTAGTCCATCCATCCGCCGGATACCCCTTTGGACTCCATAAATCCGATAACCTCGAACCTGATCCGTCCCACCCGAATGGTTTTTCCAATCGGGCTGGAATTTTCAAATAGATTCTCTACCACTTTCGCGCCGACGATCGCCACCCGCTTCATTGCGTTGACATCGTTAGCCGTGAATATAGATCCATCTTCGAGTTTGTAATTGCGAAGCTCCAGGTATTGAGGGCTTGTTCCGATAACAGTGGAATTCCAGTTTCTATTGCCGTAGATGATTTGCTTGCTTCCCCGAAGCTCCGGGATGACGTGATCGACCGCGACACATTCCGCCTGCAGACGTCTCAAATCGCGTTCGTCGAGCCGCTGTATCGACCCGGCCGCCGAGGTTACCCGATGCATACGATGCGCGCCCGAACGGATATACAATAGATTTGTACCGAGAGCCTCGAGCCTGTCGGCCACCGCCTTTTTCGCTCCCTGGCCCAGCGATATCATTACTATTACCGCGCCCACACCGATGATAATCCCGAGCATGGTCAAAAGGGAACGTACCCGGTTAGCGTGCAACGAGCTTAAGCTGACATTGAAAAACTCGCTCCACTTCATTTCTTCTTCTTCTCCATGCCGGGTATTCTATTCCAGCCGCGCATACGTTCCATGAACGCCTCGCGGTCCAGCAAAGCTTTGGACGTTATTGTTGTCAGTACGGTATCCCCCTCAACCAATCCGGAAAGTACCTCGGCCTTCTCGAAATTCGAAAGGCCTATCTCTATCTGACGCGGCTCCTGCTCGCCGTTGTTGGTCACGATCACCAATTTCATCGGTTTTGTCTTTTTACCGTTTTCGGGATGTTGTCCCATGCCGCCGCCATGACCGCTGCCCGAACCGCCTCTCATACCTCCGCTTTGTCCGCCTCTGGATCTGGCCATCCCCGGACGACCTCCACCGTTACTTCCGGCCATCCTCGAAAGACTGCGAACGTCGGTTAGGGCCTCGCGGGGTACCAGGAGGACGTTCTCCCTGAAACCGGCTATAATCTCCACGCTGGCATTCATACCGGCCATCAGTAGCCCTTCGACATTGTCCACCTCTATGGTAACGTCGAATGTGGTGACATTCTGCTCTTCCCGGGCCAGAGGATGAATCCGCAGAACCTCGCCGGTAAACTCGCGATCAGGATAGCTTTCAGCCACGATCGTCGCCCTTTGATCGGCTCGGATCTGGCCGATATCGACCTCGTCGACAGCAGTCTTGACATAAGCGCGTTTGAGATCGGCCACCAATGCGATAGTAGTGCCGCCGGAAACCGCGGAGATCCCCGAAGCGATGATTTGCCCTGTTTCCACAAACTTTTTCAAAACGATACCGTCGATGGGCGATTTTATAACCGTATCGGAGAGCCGCTCGCGGGCATCCTCCAAGTTGGCTTTAGCCTTAACCAGGTTGGAATTGGCCCGCTCCTTCTCCAGAAGGGCGTTTTCGTATTCCAGCTCCGAAATCAGTGATTGCTTGTAGAGCCTGGCCTGTCTCTCGGCCTCTTTCTCAACAAGGGAGAGGCTCGATTTGGCTACCTGCAGGTCGGCTACCGCCTGATCGTAGTTGTTTTTCGACGTGGTAGCGTCAAGACGGGCGATAAGCTGTCCCTCGGCGACGATATCGCCTTCCTCTATAGGTAGTTCGATAATCTCACCGGAAGCTTTTGACTTCAATTCTACGGTTTGGATCGGCTCCACCACGCCGGTGGAGTTGACCGCGATTGTCAGGTTGCCCCGCGCTATCACTTTTGAAGATATTTTGGTG
>JAZGHS010000168.1:0-18261 GCA_036481315.1 Candidatus Zixiibacteriota bacterium
TATCAGCCAATGGAACGATTAATACACCCCACCTCGAGAACCGATCGTGTTTCAACCTCGTAACCGACGCCGATACAGAAAAGATAACAACCAAAATGCTCAGTATCAACAAATATTGTGGCCAAACAGCGTTTTTAGGCTTCAATATCATATATGCGGCTACTGCACCCAGAATCCACCAGAACAACGAAAACATTAATAGATAACCGTTTGCGGGCATAAGATCGGTCAAAAAACTCCAGATATCGCTGATAAACCCGCCTCCTTTGACATCTATTTTATCTATATTGAACTGGCGAACATAATCGAGATTTACCCTGGCCTGCTCCATCCCGGGATCGAACTTTAACGCCCGCCGGTAAGCCCAGACGGATA
Source organism: Candidatus Zixiibacteriota bacterium (assembly GCA_036481315.1). Classification (GTDB taxonomy): domain Bacteria; phylum Zixibacteria; class MSB-5A5; order UBA10806; family UBA10806; genus JAZGHS01. Next base: position 376 of record JAZGHS010000168.1, read on the forward strand.
AACCCAGGCCGTCGGATTTGAAATAAGAATTCCCTAGATTATAATAAAGTTCGGGGCTTCCCAATCCTCTCTCAATCAGTTTTGTATATTTGTCGACGGCGCCTATATAGTCCGCGCTGTCATAACTCGCGGCGGCTTCGTCCCATAAAGTCTTATTATCAGCTCGAAGAATCCCTGATTGAAAGAGGAGGAATACAAGTATGATTAGACGGCGACGAATCATAATATTTTTTCCAATCGTAAGATCAGCTCCGCTCCCGATTCGAGCGTTTGCTCCGCGCTATCTCTATCGAAACCGGATGGCGAAAAGCGGGCGTTCTGGCAGATCTCGAGAAACTCGATTAGTGATCGACGGGTATTCTGTTCAATTCGCTCCATGTCACGCAATTCATCAATGGTCAATCCTGATTTCTCCAGATCGAGCCTGTCGGCCGCATACCCGATAACAGCGTCATATAGATGATCGTAAAAGCGGCCTAAATCGCCGGCATTCCTGCAGGCGATAGCCGCCTTGAAAATCGTTTTCGACCGTTTGGAAGCGGTCACCCTTCGGGCGTAGCTTCTGTCTCCGAGAATTTTCCTGTAATGCGATCTGAATCCGAAAGCTGTCAGGATACCGATAACCGGTAAACCCTGTATTAACCAGAACCATGCCGAATTCGGAAGATCTACCGAGGATTCCTGATGAGGATATTCGGTAATTATATACCCGAACGAATGCCGCGCGGCCTCGATAATGTTTTTCGGAGCGCCGCCGACGTCGGCTAATCCCTCGCCGGAGGCGGTAATCTTGATAGGCTTTGTGCTGATCGTCTCATATTTACCACGGGATGGATTAAAAAAACTATATTCCAATGGTGGGATTGTAAAAACACCCGACGTTTTGGGAATAAGTGCCAACTCAAAAGTTTTCGTGCCTGAAACTTTCCCGCCCTGCTGATTTATCGATTCGGTCTTGCCCGATTCATATACCCTGAAATCGGTAAATTCGGGGACGGCAACGGGGGAAAGCGATTTAATATTGCCTTTACCGGACAGGATAACTTTAAGTGAAATAGGTTCGTCGACCCCGACCGAATCTTTATCGACTATCGCCCTGATTATATATTTCCCGACTGCTCCGGTAAAATTACCGGGTTTTCCTTTTTGGGGAAGCGGCCTGACATTCAGCCGGATCGGATTTGTTGTAATAAGTTGGGATTTATTTCGTCTCGAACCCCGATTGAAAAAACCAAAGGGGTCGGTTATACCAAAATTGTCTGTGTTTATCCTAAGTTTCGTCGGCTCCAAAACTATTTCACCTGATGATATCGGAAAGATCGCTCTTTTAATCTCGGTGACCTGATATAATTTGTTATTGATATATTTTCTCGAGCGTCCGATGGGCGGAAGATCCTCGACAGTTAAACCCGCGAATCCGGGCCACTCCAACGTAGGCTGATCCCGGAGATTACCTGCCTGGTAAAACCTGAATGTCAAGGTAACCTGCTGGCCTACGTAGGGCTTTTTGGTATTGACTACCTGTTCAATAAAAAATTCCTTCTGTTCTTTTTTTGTGCTCTTCGACGAACTCCTGGTTTTATTCCTGGAATCCTTGCGGATCACTCCCGGTTTTCGTACGTTGATTTTTATCGGTTCAGTCGAAACCATTGTTTTCTTATAATTGACAACAACCGGCCCGATAATCAGACGTCCAATTTTTTTCGGGATAAGGGTATAACTTAATTCGCGTATAGATGTCGACCTGCCCCCCTGAAGAGAAAAACTCGTGTTTTTCCCCGCCGAATAAACATCGAAATCCGAAAGATCCGGCAGTTTCGGTTCGGGTAGGGAGACACCCGTCCCTGTAATAGTAATACTGAGATTTACAGGATCCCCCAACTCAACCTCATCGGTATCCACAGAAGCCGTAACCGTTATTGCGTAAAGATCAACGGAAAACAATAAAAACGCTAAAACAGAAAACGCTATTATTCGTTTACCAATCACGGCTGGAACCTCCGCGAATGTTGATTTGTTTGAGCTTTTCCTGGATCTCCTTTTCATCCTCCTCGAACCTGGCCAGAAGATTCTCGGCCTCTTCTTCGCTCATCTCTTGTTCATCGGCCAACTGCTGTTGATTCTGTTTCTTATCCTGTTCTGAATCCTGTTGATTTTGTTGATCCTTATCTTGATTTTTTTGCTGATTTTCATCCTGGTTTTGTTGTTTCTGTTGATCCTGTTGATCTTGTTTTTGGTCTCCGTCTTTATCACCGTCCTGGTTCTGTTCCTGCTGCTGTTCCTGTTGTTGAAGCTGGGACAGAGCCATTTCGAGATTATGCTTATAATCTATCTCATCAGAATTTAATTTCAAAGCCTCTACATAAGATTCAATCGCGCCTTTGTAATCCTCGGTTTTATATTTCGAGTTTCCTATATTGTAACGCATATCGGCGGCCAACCGCTTGTTCCCCGTTGAAGCCGCTGATTCGAATTCTTTGATCGCTCCCTCCAGATCGTTCGATCGATACATAGCGGCTCCCTTGCCGACCTTGGGAAGAGCTTTATCCGGCATTAAAATCCCGGCCTGCCGGTAATACTCCACCGCCTTATCATATTCGCCGTTTTTATAATAGTCGAAACCGTCGTTGGCTTTACTTCGATATTCATCCGCGAAAGCCGCCGAACTCAACAGCAATAAAGCTATCGCACTTCTAAAAACCATTATTCCTCCTGGTGGGAATAAAAATAGCGGCGGCGAAGAAAATGATCCCCGGTAACAATAGCCATTTATATTTCTCATCATAAAGGGTCCGATATTTTTTCTCTTTATCCTCGCCCTCGAGACCTTTAATATCGGCGTAAATCTCGTCGATCTCTTGTTCTCCGGGAGTAGCCCGGAAAAACTTACCGCCGCCTTCACGAGCGATATCTTCCAACTCTTCGATATTCAGCCTCGATAGCACGATCTCTCCCTCATCGTCTTTTTTTAAACTCCCGCCGCCATCGACCGCCTCGGGTATAGGCCGTCCGGTCACCGAACCGACGCCTATCGTATAAACCTGTATCCCCTTTTTATACGCTTTTGACGCTTCCTTGCCGGCATCTCCATCGAAAGACTCGCCGTCGGTGAAAATCACAATAGCCTTATCCACAGGCGAATCGTCGTCGAGAAGATTGACCGACACTTCGATAGCGTCGGCAATATCGGTGCCTGTATCGGAGATCATCCCCACGCCGGCAACGTCCAAAAACATCCTGAAAGCGGAGTAATCCACCGTCGGAGGGCATTGTACAAACGCCTCTCCGGCGAAAATCACAAGCCCGGTGGATTGAGCCTTGAGTTTATCCAGAAGGTCTATTATCTCACGTTTCGCCTTGGCTAACCTGTTGGGCTGAAAATCCTCGGCCAGCATCGATAAAGACAGATCGAGCGCTATCACTATTTTCCCGCCGGTTGTCTCCACCCTTTCGACACCCCCGGGATATTGAGGCCTCGAAAGAGCGGCAACCGCCAGTATGAAACCCAACGACGTTAACAACAGGGATAGGTTCACAGCGGTACGATTAATCCCGTCGAATAATTTCCCCACCGTCTTTCGTATACCGATCCTGCCCATATTCCGTTTACGCAATCTTCCCATACCCAGAATCAACAAGAATATCAACGGGATTAACAGATAGAGCCAGAAATAATCGTTTTGGTAAAATCTCATGACGGCATCCCCCCGAGAATCGTCCTCGAGAAAATAAACTCAAAGAATAAAAGAATAAGACCAGCTATGAGGAAATCGGTGAAAAGCTCGTTATAACGATAAAATTTAAAAAGTTCGATTTTGGTCTTCTCTAGTTTGCTGATCTGTTCGTATATCCGCTCCAACGCCGTCTCGTCCTTGGCGCGATAGAATTGACCGCCGGAAATCGACGCTATCTCCTGGAGCGTTTCCTCGTCGATCTCAGATTGAACCTTTACGTATCTTGTACCGAAGGCCGTATTTTGCGGCATATCCACCAGCCCCGGTTTCCCGGCGCCTATAGTATAAATTTTAATTCCCAACGCGGCCGCAGCCCGGGCGGCGTCGACCGGTGAAAGATCGTCCACGTTGTTAACCCCATCGGTTAAGAGAATTATTATCTTCGATTCGGCGTTGGAGTCCTTTAGACGATTTGCGGCGTTGGCGATGGCCAGCCCGATAGCCGTCTTATCTTCGACCATCCCGAAATTAACACGGTCCAATAAACCCTTTAGAAGCTCGTAATCGGTGGTCAAAGGGCATTGAGTGAAACTCCGCCTGGCGAAAACCACCAGGCCCAGCCTGTCCGATTCGCGATCGTCGATAAACTTGCGGATAACGTCTTTGGCCACGATCAAACGGTTGCTCGGCTTGAAATCCATCGCTTTCATGCTGGTGGAGATATCCAGCGCCAGCATTATATCAACACCCTCTACGGTCTCTTTCGTATCTCCATGCCCCGATTGCGGCCTCGCCAGGGCCAGAATGAGCGCTGTCAGTCCGAGAGCTTTTATCGCCGGCATGATCGCTGACAACCTGGTACGCCATGACGCCCCTATACCATTGAGAGCCTCTATATCCGGATATGGGATCGACGGTGGTTTTAAGAGACGGGTAAAATAGCGGACATAAATATAACCAGCAGGCAAAAATAAAAGCAAAAGCCATAACGGATCTTTGAATCTGAACATTTTAAGCCTATGCCTCCACCCGTTCTATTTCTTTTTCCTCAGGTTCCGTAATCACCGGGATCGTCTCCCTAACCAGCGCATAGGCAAGCTCCAAATCCAAATCCGCGTCATCGCGAAGAGGCGCGCCCTTCGCGAACTTGGCCATATCGGCACGTCCAAAGAAATCGAACAACCCACTGTAAAGTTCATCGCCCAGAACTTTTAGTCTGCTATTTTTTTCAAGTTCATAAGTTGTCTGTTCCACCGCGGGGAAATCGTAACGTCGCTCCAAATATTCACGGACTATCAACGAAAGCTCGAAATAATACTGTTTGATACGCCCGAATTCGTAATGACGTTCGCACTTTAGTATATCGAGATTTTCGTAAGCCACCTCCCAGGGCGGACGGGCCGGCTTCTGTGGTATTACCTGTTCGCATCGCGTTCTGCGATACAATTCATAACCGCCGAAAATCAAAAGTGCGAGGGCGAGCGGGATAACGATATAAGGCCAGACCGGCCCCGGTATCCGATACGGTTCCCTTATATCGGCGATATCTTCGGTGATGGCGGCAGTTGTATCCGAGGACAAAATAGAATGGACTGTAATTTTGAAATCCTCTCCAGTTACCTCATCGACATTACCGCTGGAATCTAATAATGCGAAAGTAAATGACGGTATCTCAAAATCGCCAGTTTCATAAACCGCGAGTGTGCAGGCGTAGGACGCCGTATTCTCCGAAGGCGCTTTTAATCTCTCGATCCCGGATATAACTGTCGCGTCGCCCAGCTGATCGCCGAGCGGTACAGGCTTGACTTCCACCCCGTCGGGAATTTCGATTTTATTAATATAAAGAAATTTATCGCCTACGGTAAGGCTATCGGATTGAATCGAAATATCGATTGCCGATTGTCCCGATACGGGGATATACATCCCTATTACAAGCCCCAAGGCAACCACGGATATCTCGAGCAATTTCAATAGTCCCTCTAACGGACGAATTATAAGAAATGTCAGATGAGGTTTGATCATTTTTTTGTTATCGTCGAATCCTTTTAGCCCTCGATTCGAAAAATCGGATTAGCGGTTTGGAGTAATCCCCCCCGGCGGGAATATAGACGGTATCGATTCCCAGCCTGGTCATCGTCTTATCGAAACGTTGCCTTGATAGACCGATTCTTGTTTGAAAAAGTTTCCTGAATTTCGCATTGGAGCTATCCACCAATCGTTCGGCGCCGGATTCGAGATCGTACATCCTTATCAAACCCGCTTTCGGAAAGGTCATCTCCAGCTGATCGCTAAGTTTCAAGGCGATCAGATCGTGTTTCCTTGCGGCGATAGCCAGCGGTTTTTCGTAATCGGAATCTATAAAATCCGAGATTACGAAAACCACACACTTTTTCTTGATCACTCCCAGTAAATGTTCTAAAGCGCGCGACGTGTTCGTACCGCGGCCCTCAGGTTTGAAATAGAGGATCTCGCGAATCAGCCTCAATACATGGCTTCGCCCCTTTTTGGGCGGGATAAACTTCTCGATTCTATCTGTATATACAAGCAATCCGACTTTATCGTTGTTCTTTATAGCCGCCAGGGAAAGTATTGCGGTGATCTCGGCGGCCGCCTCGGTCTTGAAACGCTCGCCTGTCCCGAAACGCTGAGAGCCGGAGAGATCTACAACCAGCATCACAACAAGTTCCCTCTCCTCTTTGTATATTTTCAAATAAGGATGACCGAAACGGGCGGTGACATTCCAGTCGATATTGCGGATATCGTCACCCGGCTGATATTCCCGGACCTCTGAAAATTCCATCCCCAGCCCTTTGAAAACCGAATGATATTCGCCCGAAAATACCTCATTGACCATCCGCGTCGTACGGATCTCTATCCGACGGACCTTTTTCAGTATATCCCGCGGGAGGCTATCCCTTTGCTCGGTCATCCTACGGTACCTCGACCCCGTTGAATATTTTGGTGATAATATCGTCTGACGTTAGCTCCTCGGCCTCGGCCTCATAGGAGAGGATAATTCTGTGACGGAGAACATCGTGACCGATGATCTTTACGTCATCCGGAGTTACATACGCCCGTCCTCGTAAAAACGCGAGCGCTTTGGCGGCCATATGCAGATATATTGTCGCCCTCGGAGAAGCCCCGAAACTGATAAGATCGTCCAGATTGAGCCCGAATTTTTTAGGATCCCGGCTGGCGCATACAATATCTACAATATATTTTTTAACCTTCTCATCCATGTAAATCTGGAGCATCGCCTTGCGAGCGTCCAGGATTTCTTCAGGGCTGGTTACGGAATTCACTTCGATTTTGTTATTGACCGTCATCCGTTCTTGTATCTCAAGCTCTTCCTCCGCCGATGGATAGGTGACCTTGAGTTTGAGCATAAACCTGTCGACCTGAGCTTCGGGCAATGGGTAAGTGCCCTCTTGCTCTATGGGGTTCTGGGTTGCCATTACAAGAAACGGTTCGGGTAGTTTGAAAGTCTCTAAGCCTATCGTCACCTGACGTTCCTGCATGGCCTCCAGAAGAGCAGACTGGACTTTTGCCGGGGCGCGATTGATCTCGTCGGCTAAAACAAGATTGGCGAAAATGGGACCCTTGCGAACCGAAAATTCGTTATCCTTCGCCGAATATATCTGGGTGCCCACGAGGTCTCCCGGCAAGAGATCGGGGGTGAACTGGATTCGATTAAACCCGGTCCGGATAGCGTCGGAGAGAGTTTTCACCGATAAAGTTTTGGCTAAGCCGGGCACACCCTCTATAAGAATATGACCGTCCGCCAAAAGCCCTATCAGAAGCCTCTCCACAAGATACTTTTGTCCGACAATAACCCTCGATATCTCTCCGGTGAGACGATCGACAAATGCCGATTTCTGTTTGATTAATTCCTGAACTTCCGTTAACTGTTGCTCCATAAGTCTCCTCCCGGTTTCAGTCCGATTATACATCACCGGGGTAAAAAATGTTCCGCCAATATTCGACAGCCTTTTTCGGCATGTCACGAAGCTTACAATAATATCGATAACCATCAACAATGTCAAGCTTTACGGTGTTTTACCGCAGTCTCGATGAAAGTTAATTCTATATCTTCCTAAAAACCTCGACTGCCCAGCAATACCGCCAGGAGGCCGATCGGCATGGCCACTTTCAACCAGACGGCTATTTTCCTCATAATCTCGGGATCGTCGGTTTGAAAAAGCTTTAACGCCGAGATTATCAATACCAGATCAACTCCTAAAACCACCGTGAGGAAATATGCTAACTGATAATGATCGGTCAAAAACGGAATAACGGTCGCGATCACCAGGAGAATAAACACCCCACCCGCCATCATTCTCGCCGTCTCGGAGTTGTCTATCGAGGCACCTGTCCTGATACCGCTTTCTCGGTCGGCGATGATATCCTGCACGTCCTTTACCATTTCCCGCCCGAGATGCAGTAAAAACGCGAATATCGCCGGGATAAACGCGCCTATGGGCTTACCAACAGCTATGCCTCCATAGACGAATGCCAACGACGATACGAAGGCAACTACTATATTCCCGACGAATAGATACCCTTTGAATACCGGTGTATATAAAGTCAGGAGTATTACCGCCGCGAAAGCGACCGCCGTCGCGAGATAACCTATATAAAACGAAATCGAAATACCGGTTACGGCGAAAATCAATGCCGCTATCGACGCTTCGCTTCTAGTTAACGCTCCCGACGGCAGAGGTCTGAACTGTTTATTTATCTTGTCGGTCTTTAAATCGAATATATCGTTTACAGCGTTTCCATATGCGGCAATTAGTGCGGCGGAAAACGATGCCGCTATAATTCTTAGAGAGAAATAAATTTCTCCGGCCACAATCGCCGCCGCCCATACCGAAATAAAAGCGATTAAGAGATTTACCGGCCTTGTGAGAACAAATATCGAATTTATTCTTTTATTCAAAACCGACCCGCAATTCCGAAATTAATAACCGCGTCGGAGGGGAACCCGGTTTTTCCCCAACCGATTTCCATTTTGAATAACCCCAGGGTTGTCGGCGAGAGAATTCCCAGACCGTAGCCGGGTTGAAATTCATATTTATCAACTCGCGCTTGAGAATTGGCGATCGCGCCGAAATCACCGAAGAGATAAAATCTGCTATTTTTGCCGGTTAATAACCGTATTTCCGCGGTAGCTATGCCATACCTGAAAGCGGGGAATCTCTGTTCTGCATATCCTCTGAGATTTTCAAATCCTCCTATAAACTTTAATTCGTCTACAGGTGCCGATCCGTCGATATCTACGATCCCCCACCCTTTCATTCCTATAGCCAGTACCAGATTATTAAAGGGCTTGTAATATTGCGCTCCTCCGAAACCGATAGCGGTGATTTTCGACGGAGGATCGTCGCCGGCAATTATTTTGCGGTTGGAGCGATACTTGTAATCCACTTCCGTGTCCAACCGATAACCGCTTTCAGGATTATCCGGATAATCGGTTTTATCGTAGTCAAAACCGACCCTTAGTGATCTGCCTGTCGACGACGATATCCCAGCATCGGTCTCCGGTTCGACCATTCGCAACCCGAAGGCGATATCGACGGTCAGGTCACGGCCGAAACGATATCCGACTGAAATGTCGCCGCCGGTTTCTATATAAAGCGTATCCCTGTCGATTTGAAACGCTTCGAGCCGAGTATCGAAACCGCTTCCGAATAGAAACGGTTCTTTGTAGTTCATGCGAAGCTCCCCGGAATATCGATCTTTTTTATTCCATTTCACTCCGAACGCTCTTCCGGTGCCAAGAATATCGCCGAAATCGAGATCGATCCGCCCTATAAACTCAGGCTTCTCACTCGATCCCACATATCCGACCGCGCCATCAAACCTGGTGGATGGCAGCTCTTTAATATGATATACGATCTCGCACGAATCGTCCCTACCGGCAATAGCTATCTCGAATGACGAAACAATCTCAAGATATGGCATCCTGTCTATCAGTCTTTCTGAATCTTCGGCTACGGTCTCGGAATAGCGATCCCCTGTCTTCAGGCTAATAGTTTTGGCGATGGTCTCAGGCCGGGTCCGGGAAATACGATCGAATAATAACCTTTTTACAATACAAACCGGCCCCGGAATTATTTTGATTGTAGCTTCTAATTTATTCGGGTCATTAAACGAAAATTCTCTCCATTCCGCCCGGGCGAAGGGCATACCGTTTTCCGCGAGATCCGAGATGATATCGATCGCGAATTGATCCAGCACTTCTTTCGACGCTATCTTTCCTCGAATATCGATTATTCTATCGAAATTGTTCAATGAATCGGGATAAATATCGATGTGTATATACTCTATTGACGTCGGGGCTCCCTCATCGATTCTGAGAACGCGTCTTCCATCATTATCATCATCCAATTTTACCGAAACGCTAAAATATCCCAGATCATGAAAAGCCCCTTTCACTACGGTCAGGACCAAGTCTTCCGGAAAATCAGGACTGATAAGCCGCCGTATCTCCTTATCCGAATACTGCGTATTACCCGCAATATCGATCCCTGCCGGATCGATTCGCAAAGGCGAAACCGATAATATCGCCGCTATCGTAATCGCGATAATCATCATTGAAACAACATAGTAAATTCGATTTTCATATTATGTCTTTCACGCTTTGCCGCGAATTTCTCGAATCTGTAAATAAAATCGAGCCGGCCGTTTTTGTAAAGTTCCGTTCGGGCGCGAAGGTTGGCCGTGTAGTTATCCCCTTCTTTTTTCCCCGAAGCGACCTGGTAAGGGACATAGCTTCCTTCAGGGTTTACCAGTACCCGATAATAAGCCAGACTTACTGAGGCCCTTCCCTTTTTCTCAAAATCGCCTATCAGCCTTATTTCCGCCGACGGTATCCTGGCGCGAAAATCGTTATCAGTCTGCCTGGCCTCCTCGAAACCAAATCCCGCTTCTAATGTCCACAAGTCGGAAAACTTATAATTCGATTTTGCCGATTCTGTATGCCTGTCGATAGAATACCCGACACCGTTGATCATATTCTTATTGCTCGAAATGGAGCCGTCGAGAAAAACGCTGACGCTCGGGCCGAGAGGAAAAGCCCATGATAATTCGTCGGATCCGTACCTCTCGCTTACCGTTTCATTAGCGAATGGATTTCCGTCCTGATACGAACGGACCAACGAGTATTTCCACCTCTGCTTCGTTTCGGCGGGATAGAAATACACTCGCATATCGAGTCTACCATTTATCAAGAGGATATCATTTGAATTCTGGCCTCTCCACGGATAGAAATCCCAACCTGTTAAAACATCCGACGATTTCTTCAGTCGATAAGTCAATTCCGATTCAATAACCGCCCTTCCCAAATTGGATTCCAATCGTCGCCGGGGATCGATTATCGTAAAGGGCGAGGCCGATCCGCTGATCTCGGTGGATATTTCGCTTATTTCTGATCCCTCTCGCAATTCTTCGATTAACAAAACATAGTCGCCGTCGGGATCCTCTATATAGACACCGTCCTCATAACGATATCGTCCTTCACCCTCTCCCGCGAAGATGTAAGTTTTCGACCGCAAACGTTCGATCGATGACGTTAGTCGCTCGCTAAGAAACAATTCGCCTTTTCCACCAGGATTGGTGTACGACATTCTTATGCTCCCCGATTTTTGATCGGTATCCGGGCCGGAGAAGTCTCTGTATTCCTTACGAAAATAAGAACCGGATAATTCACCGGAAAACCCCGACCCACTCGAAACCAGTGCGATTTTCTGCCGAATCGATCCCGAACGAAATTTATCGCGCCATTGATTATCGAGGTATTTTTCGTCCCGATATATCAATTCCGTATCCCCGGATAAAATACCCGCGTATTCGGCAGGTATCGACGATTTATACTCATGATATTTGAATCCTGATTCGCCATCGCGGCTTTCGTAATTGATTCTCAATGACGGTCTAACTTTCCCCCCGGCCCTATTCAATCCCGCCGATCGTTTCCACCATACCCTGTCGCCCCCGGTTCTTTCTATCGAGCCGAACGAGTCTATCATCCCGGGCAGTCTCCAGCCTAAATTCCCCGAATATCGTTGACGGTTCTTTATGGCAGGCCGTTCGAGTAAACCGAATTCAAGATCCAGCTTCCTATGCTCATCGAGTCCGCTTTCAAGCATAATCTCCTTAACAACTTCTCCGCCGGGATCGGACTCCGGTTCCAGGTCGTACTCTCTATACCGTTCGACCGGATCGATTTTCCCTGGGAAGACAACATCGGTTCCGATCCTTCGCAAACGTCCTCGAACACCGGCAAAAGCGGAACCCCTGGCAAACCCGCGCTTAAACCCGGCCACGAGATTGCCCGCCCAGCCCTGCGATAACGCGTCTTTTTCCGATATTGTGTTTTTATCGAATATGGAGCCGAACAATTCCGTTTTCATAAAAAACAAACTGTCATCATTAGCAAACGACGATCCAAGCGAACCGTAACGTTTTACCTGCGGCAATGGAAGCAGTATTATCGGTTCGTAATCACCTGAGCCTGCCCCGATATATTCATAAATTCCGCCGCCCAACGATCTATAAGATCCTTCGTCTCGGGCAACGAATGAAAAAGTAACTTTATAATCGCCAAGATTGCTCCCGATATATCTGTAAAAGACTGTTCCCAACGAATCAACAATTTCATATTCTCCGTTGCCTGTCCCGACATATTCGGCTCCGTCGCGCGAGGCGCTCAACCTGTCATCTCCTGCTTGCTCGAGGGTTTTACGGTTCTGGTCGGTAAGATCGAAACTCTTCGGGGAATTATCCCTGTCTCCCTCTTGAGCGAATGAGGCGTACAGGTTAAATCCGGAGCTTATTTCCACGCGACCGCCGGCGGAGTAAAATCCCCGGCTGTATTCCTCTCTCGTGATTTCATACTCCACCGTAATTCTGGTCTGATCGGTAATTATTTTCGACGGCATAAACTCGATCGCCCCGGCGTCGTAATCTATCGTATAGTCGTTTTCACTTCCTCTTTTCTGAATGATACCATCGATATAAACCCTCTCCGAGCCGGCAAGCACGGCGATCCCCATCCGCCCCCCCCGATCGCGAAGGTAGTAAGGACCGAGACGGCCGTCGATACCGTTAACGGTCACCGACGAATACTCGCCCGGGAAAAACGCCGCCGATCCCTTTAAAGAGTATTTTTTGTTTCGATAGTTAAGATCGAGACCGGTCAAGTTTCTGTTGAAGCTTGAGAGATCGCCTCTGTTTTCGACAAATTCGAAATCCCCGAAAGTGCCTTTGAAGTTATAGGATTCGGCCTCGATATAAATCCTGTCTATTTCCTCCAGACGTTTCGACGTCCCTGCTCCCGAGCTTTTATCGGAAATATGGGCGGATGTTTTCATTCCTTTGACAATATCACCGGTGATGGTCAGGTTTAGAGATTGAGATAATCCTCCAGCCCCGTATCCGGTCTCTACCGAAAACCCTTTACTGCCCCTTACGGTAAGATCGGAGGCGCCAAAGCCGGGTTTTTCTTTACCGATATCAATCGATTTACTCAAAGAGGATATATCATCCGAGGGAACGTGAAGCGAGTATCGTGATTTTAATGAAAGAGGGATATACCAGAACCGCGCGATGAGGGAATCGGTAGGCGGAAGCGGATCGTCGAAATAAATAAGCCCGGCAATATACTCAACCGTATACTCGTCGAACGGAATCTCCTCGAATCCCTTATAAATATTGACCGAATTAATTATCAGGTTTCGATAGCCGAGAGAATAGGGTCCGCGTGTACCCTTGCCATGTATTGTGGCACTGGTTTCGGGAGACGACCCCCATGATACCGTATGGAGGAATAATAGAATGAATAAATAAGTCCATCTCAACGTAAACGTCCGCTTTTACAATACTCGCCGAATCACTTTGTAAACGAGAACCTGTCTTTGACCCGAATCGAGAACGACCATTCGATCGGAAGAATCGAAAGTAATCCAGGACGGTTTAAATCCCGACACGCTTTCGATATGCCGGTATATCATATTTCCGCTAACATCGTATGCCTCGATCCTTCCGGCAGAGGCGTCGGCCACCCACAACAGCCCGAAGCTGTCCCAACGCGCGCATAATGGTTTGCCGGCGGAAAATTCGTTGACGTAATTTCCGTGGATAGTGGTTATTATGATCTGACGATTTCCAGGGTCCGCGATCGCGACCAAATCATTGTCGGAGATATCTATTGATGATACGCGGCCGATCCTGAAATTCCCGGGGGCGTCATAGGACATCTCCAGCAGAAGTTCATAAAAAGGATCGAGTTTTAAAACCTTATCATTATCCGCAATCCAGAAATTCCCCTCTCGGTCGATCCCTATATCTTCCGGCTGATAAAAGTTCACCGGATTGTCGCTATCGTCGAAATATGATTTTATAGATCTTACATGCCGGAGATTCCTATCGAGTATTTGAATCCGCCTGTTGCCGCTGTCGGCCACGTAGAGATTCAAAGCCGGATCGCCGGCTAATCCCCCGGGCCTGTTGAAACTGCCGGGAACCGTTCCGATACCGCCCTCGTTGGAAATTACTCTATAATCAGCAGATAATCGATAAACTCCGTTTGTGAATTTATCGGATATAAAAAGCTCGCCGAGTTCGTTGTATACCGCGCCCGTCGGTTCCATTAAGACGATGCCGGAACCCAGCGACGGTCCGTACGACTCGACAAGACGTACGTTTAGAACGGTTTGCCCACTCTTATCAGCGCGATTGAGATCGCCGCGTCGGCCCGGCGAGGAGCAGGCGCAGATGACGATCGCAAGCGGAATAATAATGCTAAAATTTGGTGGTAATGCCGATCTCAACTTCACCGTCCTCCAGAATACCAGTGGCCGAGCAGTAAAGATGCCAGTCCGTTTCGCTGAATTCGATATTCCTGTTAAACGATGACGCCGAACGATAAGCGTCGATACCCGAAAGTACCCTGTTGGCGACCGCCGCGCCCAGGAATAACAAAGACCGGCGAAACGCGGATTTGCTTTGATTGCGCAGTTCACGGAAATACTGTCGGGAGGCGTCGGAATCCCAATTCCAATAATATTCCGGCGTCGCCGGGAAAGGCTCCGCCCGGGAACCCTCGTAGAGAAGCTCAAACTGATTGTACTCATCGAGGTTATCGTAATAAGTCAGCTTCTCGAAATAATCCTCGTTCTTACCGTTGACATCCGCCCCGGCATTAAACGCCGCCCAGGCGCGATAATCTTCTTTCTTCCAGTTGCCGTATGTTCTAAGGCCGAAATAACCGGACCAGACAAACGCCTCGGCCGAACCGAATGCTATCATTCTACCCTTACTCTCGGTGTAATATTGACCGGCTCCCGGTAATATCAACGATAACCCCAGCGCTTTCCATTTCGATTTCGAATTCTCGGACTTAATCTGATCAATATTAAAAATCGGAAAATTAAGATCATCATCATCGCCGAGACTCAGCTCGGAGATTTCGGCATACATCCTCTGTTCGATGGTCTGACACGGGGCGACAACCGCTAATAACAGAATCAAACCCGCGGTATTTTTAGCTAAGCTATTCAACATATCTGATTAAAATTTCGCCGAAAGGGTGAGAAAGGGAGTCGTCACTCCGTTTATCTCCCTGGCGTTCACCTTCATTGAATACTGCTTACTCCCCCTGTTGAACCTCTTAGCCCCGATAGCGGCGTCGAATGCCGAAACGATATGGTTGGCGATGGAAATCATCATCATGGTCGTGGCCTTGGCAAAATAATCGTTGGAATCTTTCCTCATGTCCAGGTAAGTCTCTCGTGTGTACGGCATATAAGTTTTATGATAGGTTGAATCGGGGCTATTCGGTAAGAAAGGATTATTCCATCCATCTGGTTGCCAACCGACTTGGAATTGATTGTACTTGCCGATATTCTCATAATACTCGTGATTCCTAATAGGGATACCATTTTCATCCACTGGCATACTGTGAGAATATATTTCCTTCGTCGAATCAGGAATCATGTTCCACCATCTCAGGTAATCCTCCTCATTGTAATTATCATCCGCATAAGCCTGGTAATCTTTCTCGGTGCTGACTCCCTTACTGTGATATATGAAATATCCGCTCCAGAAAAGAATGTCGGCGGTTAAGAAACCGACCGCTCTGTATTTCTTGCCAGCATAATACTCGCCCGCGCCCGGAACAGCCAAAGAAAGCATGAAGGCTTTGAAGGGAGATTTCGAACCGTAATCATATATATCCTCGGTAAGCTCGAGATCATCTCCTTGCCTGACGATCGATTCCCTGTCGAAATATTTTTCCATAGTCAGACTACCGGCTATAAGCTGATTCTCAACCGAATTCGTATTCACCAGACCGGCCGCGCCCGACCAGGCGACAGCCGAACTAAACAGTAATATCCCCGCTAAAATGGATATCGTCCTCATAATAAAATCCTCCCGGATACTCCTTTTATTTTACCAACGCTATTTTTATCATTCGCATTTCTTTTCCGATACCGTCGTCGGCCTCCACACGGCAAAAATAAATTCCCGACGCTGTATCCGAACAATCCCAGATATACTCGTTGTCGGTATGCGCCGCGCCCCTCATATTTACTGATTCGATCCGTTCCCCCATAAAATCGAATACATCAATCGTAACATCCGAATCCCTGCTTAAGTAAAACCTTATTGTCGTAGAGTTCGATGCCGGGTTGGGGTAATTGTATACCGAACCCTCCGGAAGTTGAAGATCGTTTTCTATGATCGGTTTTTCAAGAGAGGGGCTAAGATATCGGCTGTTGAAAATATCGCCACCGGCAAACGCCCAGGGGGCGTTTTGGGACGTGTATTGCGACGATACATCCCAGGCGTTGATTGCTCCGGAACCTTCAACAGTTAACAGATCGAGATCACCGTCGCTGTCAAGATCGGCCAACGCTCCCGCTCTTTCAATATCGAATGAACTGGGAAGCGGAAACCCGCTAATAAATTCCGCTCGATAATTAAGAGCGTAAGTCCCTCCCCTCGGGAACCCGACTACGATATCCGGTTTGCCATCGTCATCCACGTCGCCAATAACAGGCTCGGCTCCTAAAACGCCCTCTAAATCAAGGAATGCGAGATCGACCGGGAAGTCAGTCATCAACGTTCCTGTATGATTGACAGCGTATATTTTAGAATCGCCGGCCACAACTATCTCCGGATACCCGTCGGCGTCGATATCCCCGAGCGCCGGAGATCCAAGCGAGGTTCCCAGGTTCATGCGCCAACCGATAGTTCCGTCCGGTTCAATTACGATAATCGAATTCGATGTTACCGCGACAATCTCGGGCATACCGCCGTCTCTGTCTATGTCTCCTGTAATAATATGACAGGAATCGGGTAGACCCAATCTCGTATAAAAGGAATTACCCGCCGCCGGATCGGTTTCAATTACATTGGGAAGGATGCGCGAAACGACCAGATAATTATCGCTGATTAACGCGACGTCTATAACATAAAAATCTCCTGCCACGAAATTCGCGGTCGATAAAACTGAGCCCGCCAGGTTTCCATAATATATGTCCGTCCCGGTACCGTCGATGATACGAAAATCACCGTTATCCTCGGTGACGAATAACTCCATACCCCCCAGCGTATCAAAACTAACCGCGGATATTGAAACGAGAGGATTAGCCGAAACTTGAATGGGGTATCCCGGAACGGAGTCGACTCTGCCGTCAACATTAATATCTGATTGTGTGAAAGCGTAAAGCGCGCCCGAGGCCGTTGTGACCGCTATTTCGAATAATCCATCGCCGTCGAAATCGACAGGAACAGGTCTGCCGATAATCATCGTATCGCAGACCGCCGCTACCGCCCAGGGATAGAATATGACGCTGTTATCGAATCCGTACAATCCGAGTGAATCGGAATTGGCGATAAATTTCTCTCCGTTATAGCGATGAATTAAAAGCCTGTTATCGGCGATCGTGATCACCTCCAGTGAATCGTCATTATCTATATCAACGGCTATAGGCGAGGAATTTATCTGCGGATGGCTCATCTGCGGCCAGCCCGGAAGCGCCCAATCGATATCTAGATCGAAATTCATCAGGGTATCGGATACGGAAAAATCGGTCATACTAATATGCGAGTCGGCCCCCAAATTCGATTCGGTGGAGGGTCGAGTAAACGGCGTAAGCATAGTATTATTACCGAGCCTATAAAAATCCTGTGGGGTGCCGTAACC
>JAZGHS010000169.1:0-12624 GCA_036481315.1 Candidatus Zixiibacteriota bacterium
GGAAATTCGCCGGTCCAGGCGGAGTTACCGACATAGGCAGTAAGGCGTCGCTGCCGGCCTGGTTGTAAACATTAAACCAGTCGCCTTTAAGCTCCGAATAAACGGTGACAGGTGAACTTCCGCCATGAACAATCTCGAAATCACCGTTTTCGTCGGCATAGGTCTCGTTACCCCCACTGATGTAAGTGCGAGCGTAGGGCATGGGGGTCGATTCCTCCGGGCCGCAGATATCGGCGCCGGTGCCCTGGGTGGCGTTCCCGCTGACGTTTCCGGTAACATTGATATTTAAGATCATATCCTCGGAGTAAAGAATCTCTCCGGATTGCGCGTCAACCAATAAACGCCATTTCTCGTATTCGATCGTGGCCGGCTTGCCGTTATCGGCGATAATCTCCATGGTCAACGCCGGATTGACGATCATTTCGTCGATTCCCGCCCAGATAACCATTCTCGGTTCGGAAATATTAACCAGCTCCGGCATAAACGATCTGGCGGCCGATTCGGCCAGGATCTTATTGGCGGTTATGTTGCCCGGGTTGAATTCCCCCAGGTCTCTCAAGGCCGACGATGCCAGTACCAGGGGATATCCCGGTTCATTTCGTATCAAAAGGCGTAAATCGGCCATGTATACCGGTATATCGGTTTTATATTGTGAGTAATAAACCAGGGTGAATTTATATTGCCCCGTCTGGCGATTATACATCACCGGCTGAGTACGTAACTCGGTATCCAAAAGGCTTTGAGATAAAAGGTTTCCGGGACTAACGCCGAACAGCCCGGAATATCTTTCGATGAATCCTGCGGCTGTCTCCAACGGATCGTCACCGGTCCCGAACGGCCGACCGTAAACCTGAGAGACTCTATTACCGTAGGTGTAGAACTGTACGTTGGGAAATTCCGATGACAGTGCGTTCATTACCAACGCCTGACCACTTGCCTGCTCGCCCATCAGGTTCGAACAAAACGCGACGATAATCAACGCTACCGTCAACGGAACCACAGAAAAAAACCTTTTCATCTTTCCTCCCGAAAAACTATTTATTATCCACCCAGTATTGAGTTTCTATTTTTATAAAAAGTCCGTGATGCTTGTATCTTTCGATAGTAGAACCCTGCCGATAATATGGTTTTTGGATTTAAAGAACGATGGATTTAAGAATCGTTTAGAAGAATTACCGATTCTCTCAAAGAAGTCGACTATTCATGTATCCTAAGATCTAATTTATCTCTTTCATTAAAAAATGTCAAGCAACTCCTTACACTATTACACCTGGTAAGAAAAGCGAGGTTCTTTGCCGAGTTACCCCTATCTCTCAACCAACGGCGGAAAGTCTCCTAATCACATACAGGCGGCTCAATCCCGGGGATCGGATCACTTTGGGTAATAAAGACAATAAAAAAAGGGGAGTCGATTGGCTCCCCTTTCGATAATTAGTTAGACGATTTCTATTTTAAGAGCACCATTTTAACGCTCTCCGAGCTTCCACCCGTACTCAGGACGGCGAAATATACTCCGGAAGGCAAATCGCCGGCATCCCAGGTGATGCTATAATCTCCGGATTCAACTTCTCCTTTTAGCAGAGTCGCCGCCTTTTGACCAAGAAGGTTGTATACGTCAAGCTGCACATTTGAATTCACAGGTAGCGAAAACCTAATCTCGGTCGAGGCATTGAAAGGATTAGGATAGTTCTGACTCAGAGTCGTAGATACGGGCAGATGAACGTCATCATCGATCGAAGTCACGCTTATCGTAACGTCTGCATCGCAGACATCTGAGAACAAGACGTTTTTATTCACAAGCGAGCCTTCGTTTTGAGATGGACTAATGACCTCGATATTATAGATACCGGCATTAATCCCTACGAAATCGTAGCTTCCATCCGGATACGTAACGGTATTATACTTCACCTCACCGTCTTGTTTAGCGAAGACTATCGCGCCAGGCACCGGCTGATTATTTTCGTAAACCAGTCCACCCAGGAACCTCGGGCCGGGTTCCGGAGAACCCAGAGCAAAATCGATATTCTCGACATCCGGAGTTACGATATCAGCATCCCACCAATTGTCTTTATTGTCGTAGAATTCTCGCGAATAGCCGGATGCATTGCAAAATATTTTGTACTCCAATGGCGGAAGATCGTCAAATAGGTATGAGCCATCTTCACCGGAGTGCGTAAAGTTTATTCTAAAATCATACCAGGATCCAAAACTGACTACCATTAGAAGAGCATCAACAATCGGTTCGGATGTCTCTTCGTCTGTAACCATACCGGAGATAAAACCGTCAAATGGCCCCTCGGAAGAACCGAGATAAAAATCTATATCCGGAACATTCTCGTCACCTACAACAGTAACGATATCCGGATATACTTCCGAAAAATAACCATACCCATAAGCAGTAAGTCTGTAATCTCCGGGTCTGAGATTCTCCAAAACGTAATCGCCTTCTGAGCCCGACCGGGTAGATCCTCCATGCCAACCATCTACCATACGGGCTTTTATTCTGGCATTTTCGACAGGCTCACCCGAATCATTATCATAAACCGTTCCTGATATACTGCCGTAAATTATCGACATCAAAGCGATATCAACACCGGTCACAACCTCATCTTCAACGACAACAGGCTCATCTATGGCGCCCTCTATATATCCGTTAGCGTACGCCTCTACTTCGTACGTTCCCGACATCAATTCCATCTCGTATTCACCATCGCTGTTTGTTAACGCCCATCGATGGGAGTAAGGCTCCTCGGTGCCGGTAGCTACAACCCAAGCCCACCTGATCGGTTCTTCGGTTGCCGCATCCGTAATCGTTCCGGCGATACCACCGTAGACTATGGTGGCGAGAGTGAAATTGATATTTTCCGGATTGTTTTCTTCATCGACAGTCACCGCGGAAGCCTCATCTCGATTAGGAACCTCTTCCCACCATTCGGAGATATAATTCCAGCTTCGGGCTTTTACATGATAATCTCCGTAAGGAACTGAAAGCTCGTATTCCCCCGAAGAATTTGCCCATGCCATTCCTGCCGGCCAATTGTTTCCGTCTACCTGGTAGGCTGATACCATTACCCAACCCAGCGGATCTCCAGAATCCTCTGCCGTCACAATACCGCTGACCGTGCCCCTCTCCTGTTGGCCATAAGCAGTCATGCTCAGCAGAAGTACGCAAGCCAGTACTAAGAAAGAAATCTTGGATAGTCTGTTCATGTTAACCCCTTTCCCTTACCATTTCAGATTAATCCCTTCCAATTGGAAATCTCCCCGGAGCGAATATCATAGAATTCTTATGGAGAGTCAAGTCTTTTTTCCATTTCCCAACTGGCTGGGAAGCAATTCGAGTTGATGAAGTTTATGCAGATTTGCCTCCCTTTTCTTTTAAGCGGGAATTAAAGGAGACAAACTGTAAATTATCGGGTTTATTTTAGTAGTATCACTCGTCGCACCATAACATCATTATCCGAAGTCAATCTGTAGAAATAAGATCCAGATGAAACAGCGCTACCGGTGTTATTCGACGCATCCCATATAAACGTATGTTCACCTGCTCCCAATACTCTATCTACGAGTAATCTTACCAGACGCCCCCGTATATCAAAAACTTCAAGTCTTGTACTCTGTTCTTGGGGCAATGTTATTCTGATTGAGGTAGACGAGTTAAATGGATTTGGATATGCTTGAAAAAGCTCGGTCACGCTTGGAAGCGGCGGCGTGCCCGCTTTTGGTAACCGGCGCAATTCAAGGATCGATCGCAAAACCTCAATAAAATACTCCATTTCCTCCATTGTACCTGTGGATACGCGAATATGATCATTCATGCCCCATCCTGTGCGCACGAGGATGCCATGAGAGGCCAACTGAGAGCGTACATAATCGCCGTTCCCTACGTCTACCATGAAAAAGCTCGCCTCTGAAGGAATATAATTCAATCCAATCCTATCGAATTCTCTGAAGCAAAAGTTTTTTGTTTCTATTGCAAGGGCTTTGGTTCTGTAGATATGATTATTAAGATGGTGGTCCGATGGAAGAGAGGCTTTGGCTGCTTCGAGAGCTGGACGTGATACGGTAGCAAAAATCCTGTTTGCTTTTATCTCGTTGATCCTCGACTCCCGGCCTAAAACGAATCCAATACGGGCACCTGCAAGGCCGTGAACTTTGCTAAAAGTCTTCACTACTACGACATTTTTCCCCTGATGAACCAATTCAATCGCTGATTGATAATTTGATTCGTTGATGTATTCGTAATATGCCTCATCTACGATGGTAACCACGCCTGAGGGCAGATCATCAATGAAGTTCGATAAGTTTACGGCATTAACGATTGTTCCCGTTGGGTTATTTGGGTTGGTTAAGCAAACAGCTGTCGTGTTATTATCAACACGACTCATCATATCCTGAAGATCTACTCGATAGTAACTATCAAGATCGGAATATCTGACTGAAGAGCCAAAAAGCTCCGAATCATTTGGAAATTGTGAATATGACGGATAAGGAGCAACTATATTGCCCCCGGGTTCCGCGAACGCCGTAGCGCAGAGCCTGAGTATTTCTGTGGCCCCCGCTCCACAAATGACCTGACTATTCGATAATTGATAATTATCAGCTAATTTCGTAACCAGTGAATCAGCAAACCAATCCGGATATCGATGGCACAAATCGACCTCATTGTGAAGGGCGATTTTCGCCGCAGGGGATGGTCCGAGAGGATTCTCATTATAGCATAAACGTCCCTCATAATCGGCGAGCAGGCTTCTCCCGGGCACAATATCCGCAATAGCCTTTCGGTCGAAGGAGATTAATGCCATTGCGGCCGTGCCCGTAATTGTACCCAAAAAACCTCGGCGTGACACTCCTATTTTGTGACTTCTCAACCTATTACTCTCCCATCAGGTGGGTGTAATTTTATGGCAACGGTGGACTATCTTAATTTATAAGAGAACTTCCCTTTTGTACCAAGGTAGATTGTGAGGTAAATTAAGACGGTCTTTCTGTAACTCGGGTCCATTTTCTTCTGACCACATATTTAAATCTCATTAACAATAAAGCAACTAGTGCGACACGAAGAAATATCGCCCCTGCCGTTGTAAATCTATCACAAAATAGTATTCTAATTCTCGCTCGTCAAGTCCCTTTCCCTCAATCCCTCAGCCGCCGGGGGAAGGCCTCTAGATCAACCTTAAGCGGCTGTTACCGGAGGATAGAATCTGATCGATTGGAAAATCGGGTAAAAAAGAAAGGGGAACCGGCTAGGCTCCCCTTTGGCTTTATCCCCTATCAAGAAATATTATTTCAACAACACCATCTTCTTCGTCTCGCTAAATTCACCTGCCTGAATTCTATAGAAATACACTCCCGCAGAGAAGCCGTCAGCGTGCCAGGTGACAGAGTGTTCACCCGGCGTTTGCATACCATCGTGAAGCGTTTCGACCCTGCGGCCAAGTAAGTCGTAAACCTCTATTGTAACGCGCGAGGCTTCGGGCAAGGCATATTCAATCATGGTTGTTGGATTGAACGGGTTGGGATAGTTTTGATAAAGCTTGAATGATGACGGCAATTGAACATGTTTATCATCAATACCAGTCAAAGTCTCCCAGGCGGCTTGTTGAAGAAAAAAAGCCTCATCTTCGTTTAATCCGCCTGAGTATTCAAGTCCGACAGGACTTTCATCATAGAGGGTCGCATAGAACACGCAGGCGGTCAAGTACGATCCATTCAACGCGGGATGGTAGTTATCAGGATTCCATAGAACAAGTTCCGGATCCCAGGTTACCGCTCTTCTCCAGGCCTCCCCTGCCGGAGCCAGCACAGCCTGAAGTTCTATAGCGATTTCGGTACAGGCGGAGGTCATTGAATCCTGCATGTGGAAATAGTCCTCGAAAAACGGGCTTTGATGACCATCGACCTCGGCCTGCCCGCCGTAACGCCAACCCCAATTCGTGAAAATCGCAGTAGTGCCATTAAAGAATGTGATTAATGAATCCAATTCCCTGGCGGCGGGATACATGCTGTTATAGCGAAGGTAATTGATTACCGGGTACTGGCTGTTCTCCTGAAGCACCACGTAATCCCAAATCCCCATCCTGATCATATGAAGCGAGCTGTAGTTAAGGCTGTGTCCTTCGAGAGTGTAACCGCCGGGCGTATGAGAATCGACAATTACCGGGTGGCCGCCAGATTCCGAAAGGTTGGCGAAGAGCTGGGGCATATCGTTGAAATAAGTATGGCTGTTACCGAGAAACAGAACATTCAGCGTATCCTGGGCCCGGGCGGGCGTGATAGCTATAACGATTACGGTTATAAAAATTAATAGATTTTTAATTTTCAAAACTGCTTTTCCTCGTTTAGTTTTATCCAAATCGTAGAATATGATTTCTACGAATAATATAGAAAATTTATTGAAATTTGCAAAGGTATTCCCCTGCTCCAGTCGGAATAGCTCTGCTGGTAGAAATCGTCTGCCCTAATTTATACCATGTATCGGTTGATAACTTGATTATTCCAAATTAAAATTAGTAGCCAGGGAGAAACAAAATGTGTATCTTTATTCGGGATCCTTCAGGGATAAAGGGTTTTGCGGTACAGGTTTAAACCTGAATTCCTGTTTTCGCTTATTTGAAAACCACTTTTAAGCAAAATGAGGTTAGCTTTGAGGCCAAAATTACAATTTCTTAGCAATGATCTGATCGAGAGAATTATCTCCGAAGCTGTCGACCTGATATGTAAACTCGGTGTTGAGATCAACAACGAAAATGTCCTGTCTCTTTTAGGCGATCACGGGGCAAAAATCGATAGACAGAAAAAGCGCGCCTATTATAATCAGGATTTGGTCGATAAAAGTCTCGATACCGCGCCAAAAGCATTTAAGCTATATGATTCTCTCGGAAATGAGACAGTCGACCTTTCAGATCACAATGTAAATTTCACACCGGGATCCGCCGCGATCAATATTCTCGACGGTGAAACAGGTGAAATCCGTAAGCCGGTAACCTCGGATTATATAGCTTATTCTAAACTGGTAAGCAGGATGAAAAATATAGCGTCACAATCCACGGCCATGGTTCCATCGGATGTTCATGCGTTAATATCCGACAGTTACAGATTATATTTAAGTTTGCTTCACTGTGAAAAACCGGTTGTCACCGGAACCTTTACAGTTGAGGCATTTGCAGTTATGAGAGATTTTCAACTGGCGGTACGCGGGTCGAAAGAAAAATTGGCCGAAAAACCATTGACAATTTTCTCATGTTGTCCGACCGCCCCCATAAAATGGAGCGATGTAACCTCCCAGAACCTGTTGGACTGCGCCCTGTATTCAATACCGGTGGAGTATATCTCGATGCCGCTTTCGGGATTTATGGCCCCGGTAACCCTCGTGGGAACTTTAATACAACATACGGCGGAGACCCTCAGCGGCTTGGTTATAAGCCAGTTGGCCAACCCGGGAACTCCGGTTCTTTATGGCGGTTCGCCGGCCATATTCGATACCAGATATGAAACAACGCCGATGGGCGCGGTGGGCACGATGATGATTGACTGCGCTTGCAACGAAATCGGAAAATATTTCGGATTACCGACCCAGGCTTATATAGGATTGAGTGATTCAAAAATGCTGGACGCTCAAGCCGGACTGGAATCATCGATGGGGGCAACTTTAGCCGCCCTTTCGGGCATAAATAATATATCGGGGCCGGGCATGCTCGATTTCGAAAGCTGTTTCAGCCTGGAGAAATTAGTTGTCGATAACGAGATTTGCGGAATGACTATTCATATGCTGAAAGGGATCGAACCAAAAGAAGATTTCCCGTCATTGCCCATATTCGAGGAGCTGATGAAAGAGCAGCATCTTCTTATCTCCGATCATACCAGACGATACCTCAAAGAGGAATTCTATTTCCCCTCCCCGGTAATCGACAGAGCCAATAGATCAAGATGGAAAGAAGAAGGAGGAGTATCTCTTGAAAAAAGGGCGAGTAAGGAAATCGAAAAACATGCCGCCGATTATGAACCCGTGAAAATAAGCGGCGATGTCATAAGTGAGTTAACGCGGTTGATGAAGGCCGAAGGCCGGCGTGTCGGAATGGATAAACTCCCCAAAATAAATCAATGAAAAAGACTTTCAAATTTCCCATTGCGGAGATCACTCCGTCGGAGAAAACCGTCCTGAAAGCACAGGGATTATCGGATATGTCCCGGATCGATGACAGAATCCTCAGGCTGGCGGAAAATGCTGTATCTACGTATAAAAAACTCGTAGATCCCGTGGGAATATTGGCGGATATTTCCGAAACAGATTTCAAAGAGGTGTTTTTGGGTGAAGGTAATAACGAAAGCGACGCGCCGTTGGATTCAATTTATAAATCTTCCGAAAGCATGTCTTTGTTTTCGGTAACGATCGGGAAGCAGATTTGTACGGAGATCTCCAGCCTTTTTGAGGCTAACGATTTTCCATCGGGATCAATGCTCGACAGCGCGGCTTCGGAAGGCGCGGAATTAGTCGCTGAGGCTATAGATAAGCAATACAGGACGTTTATATCCGGTAGTGCGGGATTTGACTCATCCGTTGGGTTTATGAGATTCAGCCCGGGATACTGCGGCTGGCATATCAGCGCTCAAAAAAGGCTCTTTGAATTTCTCAAGCCGGGAGAAATCGGGATTGAGCTGAACGACAGTTACCTGATGATTCCGATTAAATCTGTGAGCGGAATCATAATCAGCGGTAAAAAAGGGATTTTTCAATTCGATGATCTATTCGATTTCTGTGCAGAGTGTAGAGATCATTCCTGCCGAGACAGAATAGAAACCATTATGAAAACCAATTCATATTAGGGGATAGTTTATGGAAACTCTGCGGTTGTTAAACGAACATTTACAAAAGGGCGATGTCGAAGAAGTACGTAAACTGACAGAACAGGTAATAGCTGAAAAACAAGATACAAAAAAAATACTTGACGATGGTTTGATCGCCGGGATGACGCTCATAGGTCAAAAATTCAAAGCACATGAAATATTCCTGCCGGACGTACTCTTGGCGGCCAGGGCGATGTATGCCGGATTGGACTTATTAAAACCGCTGTTGATAAGTGAAGGCATTCCGATGATTGGGAAAGTTGTCATAGGTACTGTGCAAGGTGATCTTCATGATATTGGCAAAAGCCTTGTCGCTATAATGTTGAAAGGCGCCGGATTTGAAGTGATAGATCTCGGTCGGGATGTAGCTCCGGAGAAATTCCTAGATACGGCGAAAGAAACCGGGGCCGATGTTATCGGTATGTCCGCGCTTTTAACAACAACGATGCCTGTAATGAAAAAAGTGATCGACATGGCAAAAGAACAGAGCGTGCGTAATGATTTCAAAATAATAGTCGGGGGCGCCCCCTTATCGGAGGAATACGCGAACGAAATCGGCGCTGACGCATATTGTTTTGACGGGGTAAATGCCGTCGATTGTGTTAAGAGCTTTCTCGGGGTCGGATAGTTGCGAAATCTTCTCGATAGAATCAAAGGCGGCGAGGTTTTAATCTGTGACGGCGCTATGGGAACTATGCTTATGACGGAGGGCCTTAAAGCGGGTGAATGTCCCGAGAGGATAAACATCGAAAATCCAAAAATCCTGGAAAGTATAGCCCGCCGGTATTTTGAGGCCGGCGCTGATATTATCGAGGCCAATACATTTGGCGGATCGCCATTAAAGCTCGCTCAATACTCTCTTGAGGATGATACTGAGAAGATAAATAAGATCGCGGTGGAAGCTGTCCGCCGAATTGTCGGCAGCAAGGCGTATGTCGCGGCCTCTTGCGGGCCTTGCGGTCGGATCCTAAAACCTTATGGCGACACCGATCCGGAGGAAATATTCCTCGGTTTTAAAAGACAGATTCAGGCTCTTATCGACGCAGGCATTGACATGATATGTGTTGAAACCATGACGGATCTGGCTGAAGCTACTTTGGCAATTAAAGCCGTGAAATCAGTTTCACCATCGACACCAGTAGCGGTGACTATGACATTTGACCTCACCCCCAACGGCTTTTTCACGATCATGGGAAATAGTATAAAGGAAGCGGCCGCGGGCCTGGATGATGCCGGGGCTGATATCATAGGATCTAATTGCGGTAACGGGATCGAGAATATGATTCGTATTGCCGAAGAATTCAAAAAATACACATCATTACCGGTGCTGATCCAATCAAACGCCGGACTTCCCGAGCTGGAAGATGGACAAATCGTTTACCCGGAAACCCCGGAGTTTATGGCCGAAGGCTGCAAGAAGCTTCTTGAAATTGGCGTCGGCATTATTGGCGGGTGCTGCGGCACCACTCCTGAACATATCACCGCTTTCGCAACAGCAGTCAATGATTTCTCTAACTCTCAAATCGATTCATAGTTGATTTCCTTTTAATCTCAATATGCGAATGCAAATAAAAAACGTTTCTATTTTCACTATTACTTTTTCATCGGTCGTTATGTGGATCGGGTTTTATACCTGGAGGATCTTATTTAACAATTTCGCTGTCGAGATTTTCAACGCGTCTCCAACAGATGTGGGCTTGATTCAGGCCGTAAGAGAGATTCCCGGATTACTAGCGATCGGCGCGGGAGCTTTAGCGATATATTTTCCCGAATCTAAAATCGCGTCTATTTCAATTATGGTGGTTGGTTTCAGCCTGGTTCTTTGCGGATTTTCTCAATCACTTTGGTTTTTAGGTTTGACTACCGTAATGATGTCGTTTGGATTTCATTATTTCGAGCCAACTAATTCATCCCAGTTACTGCTTTTAACGAAATCGAAGGATCTGGGAAAAGCGCAGGGGAAGCTTAGATCTTATGAGTCGATGGCCGGTTTGACAGGCGCGGCATTAGTATTGTTATTAACGTCATTCCTGAGTTTTAGAATGACCTTCCATCTAATCGGGGCGGCGGTTCTTTTAATCGGAATATATTTGACCTGGGCTCTTCCCGACAACAGAGCCGAATCTGAAAAACGAAAAATCAGCATTAAGAAAAAGTATTGGCTTTATTATACTCTTTCTTTTTTAAGAGGATGCCGCCGGCATATCTTTACGACATTTGCAATTTTCCTTTTAGTTAAAAATCATAATCTTAGTATAACTTATATTTCATTAATAATGCTGGGAAACAACTTTATCACAATATTCACCAATCGGTATATGGGTAGAATGAGCGATCATTTCGGAGAAAGATCGGTATTGGTGGGATGTTCTTTTATACTGATCCTTATATTTTCGGGATATGCCTTGGTAAATTACCTTCCTATGTTAATAGCTTTTTATCTTATTGATAATATATTATTCGGATCGTCCATTGCTCTAAAATCCTACCTCAGAAAGATCAGTACGACCGAAGATCTCACAAGCTGTTTGTCTTTCGGTATGACCGCTAATCATATTACCGCAATAATAATACCCGTTGCCGGCGGTATAGCCTGGAGTATGTACGGGTATAAGATCACCTTTATTGCCGGAGCAGTAATAGTTTTTATTGATATGATATTTTCGCTTTATGTACCCCGAAAGTCATAATCTAATTGCCTTTTTGGCGCGGTAGGCTCCGAGGGGTTACAACCGGTAAAAAGAACCCAAGAATATTCTTACACGAAGAATAAATGTCTTCAGTTCGTGATAGCGGCTTAACATAGTACTTTAGTCTTAGTTACTTTTACCTTGTCGCTCTTAGCACTTGGAAAATAAGCATAGAAGGTTGTGCCTTTCCCCAGAACACTTTCAACGGATATATGGCCCCCATATTTGTTAACAATATACTGAACCACAGAGAGTCCCAATCCCGTACCTCCCTCTTCACTCTTTGTTGTAAAAAGCGGACTGAAAATATGTTCCAGCGTGTCTTGTCCCATCCCCTTTCCCGTATCCATTACCTTCAATCTAATGTATTGGCCAGGTTGAATTTCTGGAACAGATAGAGAATTAGTATCTGTATTATTTTCAGCCAATGAAATTCTCAATAATCCTTCATCTTTCATTGAATGAATGGCATTGATGCAAAGGTTCATTACTACTTGGTAAATTTGGGTTGTCTCAGCTTCAATAAGATGGTCTGCTTTTGGCTTGCTCCATTCAATCGTTATATATGACGGGATAGATGGACTTAGTAGTTCCAAACATTCATCAATGATTGAGTTTAGCGAGCATATCTCGTTAGAGGTCTTATGTTTTTTGCTTAGATAAAGTATTTGTCTTACCAGCTTCCTGGCCCGCTCCCCTGCGTTTTTTATTTTAGAGACATGGCCAGCTAATTTTTTATCATCACCCAACATACGCTCGGAAATCTCACTATAGCCAATAATGCTTGCCAACATATTATTAAGATCGTGTGTAATTCCTGCCGCGAGAGTGCCAATAACCTCCATCTTTTGCGATTGAATCAGCTGTTTTTCTAATCGTGTATTTTGGGCAAGTAATTCATCACGGTATGATTTCATTCGTAAAACACTTTTTAGTCGTGCTACAAGATCTTCGCAAACAATCGGTTTGTTAAGTAAATCAGACGCATCCAGCTCAAGAGATTTGCGTTTTAAATCCTGGTCACTCATACCGGTAACCATAACAACCTCAATGTCTTTAGTTACGGGATCTGCTTTAATTTCAGCTA
>JAZGHS010000170.1:0-4233 GCA_036481315.1 Candidatus Zixiibacteriota bacterium
GCAACCCCCCTCCGGTGGCGATACCTTTCCCCCCCTTGAAACGGGCGAATAAAGGGAGCAGGTGACCGGTCACCGCGCCGAGCCCGCCGATAATAGCGAGTTGATCCGACGATAATAAAACATCGCCGAAATTAATATTGGAAGCGAGATAACAGGCCAGGTACCCTTTGGCAATATCGATCATCAAAACCAGGATAGCCACTTTAGCGCCCAGCACCCGGAAGACATTGGTCGCGCCCATGGATTTAGAACCATGTTGCCGAACATCGAGACCCCTGATCGTCTTCCCAAGCCATACACCGGTGGGAATCGATCCTATAATATATCCGATGATTATTACCGCTGCTATTGTCACCATAATTATTTCCTGCGTTTGAAAACCATCTTTAAAGGGACTCCGTCGAAACCAAAAGTCGCCCTCATATTATTCTCGATATATCTTTTATACGACGTATCCAGCAATTCCGGATGGTTTGAAAAAAATATGAACGTTGGCGGATCGCCCTCGGCCTGGGTAGCGTAATAAATTTTGATAAATTTCCCCCGTCTGGCGGCTGGAGGCTGTTTCGCTACTACGGCTGTGATGAACTTATTCAATTCCGACGTTTCCACCCTTTTCTTGCGCTCGAGAGATACCTCATCGATCTTTTCCCAGACTCTGTTCACCCGCAAGCCGGTAAGAGCGGAGATAAAAAGAATCGGCACATGCGAATACTCCGGTACCTTTTCAGCGAGAGCTTTGCTAATCTTATCAACCGATTTTGGGTCCTTCTCGGCGATATCCCATTTATTGTAAACGAATATAAGCCCTTTATGAAGATCCATCGCCTCGTTTGCGATTTTGAGATCGTTGCCGACAAGACCGTCAAGACTGTCGATCAATAATACCGCGATATCGCATCGGCCCAGCGCTCTCAATGTCCGCAGCGCCGTATAAAATTCGAGTTGATCTTTATAGCTGGTCTTCTTTTTTAATCCGGCCGTATCGATTAATAAGTAACGCTTGCCGTTTGCCTCACACTTGGTATCGATCGCGTCGCGGGTGGTACCCGGAAGATCGGCCACGATGGTCACGTTTTTCCCGGTCATGGTGTTGACCAGCGACGATTTTCCCACGTTGGGACGGCCGACTATGGCCACCCGGATATCGACGTCCTCCTCCTCCTGTCCTCCTTTCGGCAGGTTCGCGGTTATCTCGTCTAAGAGATCTCCGGTATTGAGGCCGTTGGCGGCGGAAACGGGGATGAGCGATTTAAAGCCGAGTGAATAAAACTCCGTGGCGGGCGCCTCCTGTTCCATACTGTCCACTTTATTAGGGGCGATTATCACCTTTTTGCTGACCCGCTTGAGATCCCGGGCGATCTTGAGATCCTCCTCCAACGCCCCGACTTGAGAATCGATCAAGAATACGATCAGGTCGGCCTGATCGATTGCCACCCTGGCTTGTGCGGTGACCTTGGCCTCGAGGATATCGTCGGCGCCCACAAGCAGACCGCCGGTATCGACCAGCATGAAATCGACGCCGTTCCAACTGCATTCACGGTATAGCCGATCGCGGGTGATGCCGGGAGTATCGTCGACTATGGCCTGATGAGTCTTCACCAGGCGGTTGAACAGGGTCGATTTCCCGACATTGGGACGGCCTATAATGGCGACAATCGGCAGAGGCACAGACAAACTCACTTTCTAATCATGGTTTAAAGATATTCATACGGATGTGTAATATGGTGAATGATCAGGTTTTAGGCAAGTGGAAATGGGGCTTGGGGACAATCCCTTCCCGGCGGTTCTATGTTGTTTTCAGGATGGGTTCCTGAGAGCGGGAATAAAACATCCATTTCTAAATTATTAATTGGCTAACTTAGAATATATAGAATCCACTATCCCCTTTAGCTCACCATTTGGATCACGAGATGTCCAATCTTCAAGGGACATCTCCTGAAACACTGATATATTATATCTACCCTTAAATCTGTTTAGCCCTATTCCTCTCAGTAATTGTTCTATATCCGATTCATCGTCTATATTTATTTGAAGAGCGTTAATTTCTTTAATTCGAGGGTTTTGTGAGCCTTCACCTTCAGATTTAATTATTTCTTGAATATATACTTGCTTAATTTTATCTTCACAGCAGTAATTCTCTATCTCTCTTTTCTTTAGTCGATGAAATAAGGCACCATCTTCCTTACACTTCTCGATAATTTCTTTTATAGCCTTTTCCTTTGTAGGCTCATTATTATCACCATCAATAATTACTGCATACTTGTCCGATTTCCCACCGGGAGATAATTTTCGAAATAAATCCAAATCGGCATAGTTTTTGAGCGATGAACCACCACCAATTAAACATAAGATGCCGTCGTCTTGGAGATTCTTTTGGGCAACAGTTCTGCCAACTGCATCCCAAAATAGTACGTCGTCCCGTCCCTCAACGAAAACCAAGTATTTCGAATTTTTCAGTAAATTGTAGTCAGGTTTTATGCCCAACTC
This sequence comes from Candidatus Zixiibacteriota bacterium, assembly GCA_036481315.1. Taxonomy (GTDB): domain Bacteria; phylum Zixibacteria; class MSB-5A5; order UBA10806; family UBA10806; genus JAZGHS01. The sequence continues at coordinate 2,491 of JAZGHS010000170.1, forward strand.
AGCGATAATCCGCTCTAAAATATCGTCACCTCGATTATATTCTGATCTGCCATCTTCTGTCTTTGTGACAAGTACTGCATATTGGCCGTCACTTGATCCTGCAAAAACCGGAGAATGAGTTGTGAGAAAAAACTGCGCCGTATCGGCTAGTATATGAATTGAGAATAACAGTTCCTCTTGTGCTGATGGATGTAAATATGTTTCTGGCTCTTCAATTGCAAATATATGGTTAGAAATATCCTTCCTGTTTGCAAGGTATTCAAAATAAGCAACCATTAGTAAGCGCCTAAATCCAGTTCCCTTATGCGATAAAGGAACGCTATATGCTTCACCAGTAAACTTCATTCCAACATCAAACTTAATTGCTTTTTTCCAATCAGATTCAATTTCCGGTATTAGCTCTTCAAGACCGGATACATTCTTTGCCATTAGTCCACAGATTTCATTAAACTCAGTTTTCAAATCTTCCTTCAACGCTGTTTCTATCTCCTCTGTTTTGGATTTGTTTTTTATTAAGCTTTCCGTAATAAGGTGACGAAATTGTGATTGGAAACTCGTCGCTCCTACATCCAATTCCGTTTCTGCTGGAAATAAAGAGTAATCAGGAAGCACAATATTGTATTGTTTCTTTAAATTACCGAGATACTCCTTCGCATCGTAGTATATCTCATTGCGTGTCTCGCCTTTCAATAAGCTCTTAATTTGAGATATCCTATCGAGGTTTGTATTACCTCGACCTGATCGTGCCGGACTGCTTCCCAACTTTTGAATCAAACCATTTAATTCTTGTTCTTTTTTGCTCCATAAGTCTTGATAATCTGAATTTTCGTAATCATAAGATTTGTAATATGTATTGGATTTAATCTTACCGGATTGTAATTCAAAAGTTTTTTTTATTACGATATTTCCCTCGATATCGGTTGCTAGATCGTCAATCTCTTCAGTCGGTTTAAATCCTATTTCGAGTATCGTTTCAGAGGATGCAGCCTTATATATATCTTTTAGATCAAATAATTTTTCGTTGAAGAAACAATCCAGTGCTTTCAATATGATAGATTTCCCTGAATCATTTCGACCAACGAATATATTAAGATGACTACAGTCAATCTTAGGTAAATGATGAATCCCTCTGAAATTACTTATCGTTAAATATGAAATTCTCATTGATATTTCTCCTTATTATCGAAATTATCTATGCGTCAGGATGGAAATGAAATGACATCCTGAAAGATCGACATATCCATAACGCACGCATACCATCCTTGTCATATTCCCGGGGGGAGGAACGACAAAAGAAAGCGAATATGGGTAACGGTGTCAAGGATTTATTTTGGGCGTATCGGGCGGATCTTAGATCCGCCCCTACGAACAGAATCAAACATATTCTCGATATGATCATTATCCGTAGGGGTAGATCTAAGATCGACCCGCATGGAATCCCACAGCAAGCTGTGGGGCACCTACTCCACGACCTAGTTCTCCCCCTCGCCTCTACTTCACAATCTCCACGCCTATCCGCAATTCCTGAGTGCGGGTTTTATAATTTATCAAACTCTCACCGTAACCTCGCGGGACGTGGCCTGACCGTCATGCGAACCGTCGGATCACGCTTCACTACGATCCGACGGAACAATGATACGGTAACGCGTATCGGGAACGCGGGGCTCCCGCCTGCGGGGGATTCGAAACCCGACCGACCGCAACGATAATATTTATCGATAGTGATACCGACACGTTTCGACC
>JAZGHS010000171.1:0-9126 GCA_036481315.1 Candidatus Zixiibacteriota bacterium
AGAGCGAGATTGTAATATTGACCCCCGCCACCGTAGGGGCTGGCTGATAACGACCAGTCCGCGACGCCTCCTCCGAAATATTCCCTTTTTCTTTTAAGGAGTTTAATATCTTTGAGTTCTATTTTTCGGGTCATCAGCCTGTCGTGCTTCTTTCGCCGTTTCAGTCTTTTATATGATGGAAACTCCTCGTTTAGTTTCAGAATTACCTGCAATTCCGAAAAGCTGAACTCCATTTCCAAACCGAATAACTGTTCAAAAAACCTCAGGCGCAGATATAATTCTCCGGGCGTTATCACATAGTCGGCCGTGGAAAGGCTGATCGAACGGTCTTTGAACCTGCCCACGCTTCCAATCAGGTCGATTTCGAATCTGTCTTTTCTTGAGATTATGAAACCACGATATCGCCGTCGCGAAATATCTGTTTCAATGTTAAGATCCAGTAATCCGAATATCTCCATCACAGGAAGATATACCGAACCGCGGCCGTATAGGGCGAAGATGTCTTGCTCGATTAATCGCTGGACTTTGAATCCAACGACTATCTCTTCGGTTTCCTGGGCCTCAACACGGCTTCCTAATCCTGCTTGTAGAATGAAAGCGGCGATTATCAGCAGTTTGAACTTATTTAATTTAATTATATCCATTTTATATTCTATTATCCACTGCCTTCTTTTTTCGCGATAAAACCTATTCCAGAGATAAAGTGTAAATAATCTCGTTCCCTGCTATCATATCCGGGGGGGGGACATCGGTCCGTCCCTCGCTCGTGATCCTTACTTCCACCCTGTATGGAGGATTATGATTCTCCGCGGTTATGGGTATATCCATCCGCCGCCTTAAATTCCGATATACTGCCAGGTTGATTTTGCCACGGCCAATTTCAATATCTTTCTTATCGAGTACCCGGCAGTGGAGAATACCCATATAGGAAACATTTCCCCTGCTGACCAAATCCAATAATACCTGAACAATATTATCGTGAAGCTTTGCGCCTGCGGAGGTCAGCTCGAGGTTAGAGATCAGTTCACCGGTTCGGTATTTAAGCATTATAGCCGTCTGGATGACCATATTAAGTTGGGTGGAAATGCCGGCGGCTTCGTCCGGCTCCGGAACCGCGGTACGAGCGTCCTGGGAGCGGACCACGATTCTGGCCCAGTATTCTCCGTCGGGAAGATCGTCGGGCGGTTTGATCACAAGCCTGACAGTTTGGTTCTCTCCCGGAGGCAAAATAACTGTCCTTGGAAAGGCTTTTACCCATCCCAATGCCGATTTAGGATCGTTTGTCACGGAATCCTGTAACATCACATAAACATTACCGAGGCTGTCGGAGATCGGAAGTCCGAAACTGAAATAAACGTTAACTTCCTGGGGAACGTCTGACGGGTTGCGCAGAGTAATACGTCCCGTCCGGTTGGTTTCGGAAAGAAAAACCACCGTCGGAGCTACAAGCACTCCTGCCGCTACTTTGACAACGGGTAATAAAATAAATAGCGCGGCTATAACTAAAATATGTAAAGCGCCGCTTTTCCTAATTGCCCGAGTACAAAACTCAAACATCTAAAACTCCTTCTTCCAATTACTATTTTTATTTTTTCATGTACCGTTATATGAAACACTCAGGACAATATCCCCGGAGTACGCTCCGGGTGTCTGGTCTATCGATGGCACGATCTTGCCTCCCAGATATATCCTGGTTGTACCGGCAGACCCTATTACCGCGGACGCCGGTAGATTGTATGGATTCTGATTGATCCAGCCGTCAGATGCGCTAACCGTAGAGGGTGTCGCGGTGGTTGTATCTACGGCAGCATCGGTCGATGAGAATATGATTGTCATTCGATCGGAGCCGCCTGACAGGGAAACATATTCAGGCAGGATTAGCTGTAGATTGATTCCGGCGCTGGCCTCGCCCGTTATAGTAAAGATCGACGATGCCGCGTCATTATTATAGCCGATCAATTTGGGAACTCCTTGAAATATACTTCCGAACGCCAGATCTTGCGTTGACGTGGCAGCTATTATCGTGAGCACCGTTCCAGAGGCCGCCCCGTCGGTGAAATCGAGCGCGCTTACAGGTATCGATATTAACCATAATACCGCCGCTACGATCGCGAGTTTAAATAGGAAAGAGCTAAATATCGGCCGTCTATGCTTTGTAAATCTCATCCGTCTTGCCATTATCGTTTCATCTCTCTCTAATTACCGTTATAAGCTACTGTTAAAACTATATCGCCGGAATAGCTTCCCGCTTTTTGGTTTGGAGATGGAATTACCTTTCCTCCCAGATAGACATCCGTACCCGCCGCCCCGATAACCGCCGCCGCCGGTAAGTTGTAAGGGTTAGTATTCTGCCAACCTTTACTCGCGTTCATAGTTGTCGGATCGGCAGCTCCCGTGGTGTCAACTGAGGCGTCGGTTGAGCTGAATGTAATAGTCATCCGGTCGCTACCGTCGGATAACGCCAGATATTCCGGCAATTGCAGGTAAAGATCGGCTCCCGATCCACCCTGTCCCGTTATTTCGAAAATCGCCGCCGATCCGCTGTTATTGGCGACTGACGACGGTACCCCCTGCATAACGTCGCCTAACGCCAGAGGGCTTGACGCCGTAACGGAAATCGTGGTCACTACCGTGGCCGTGGCCGATCCAACAGCGACATCCTGCCCTGCGGCCACACATGGTATTAGCAGAACGGGTAACGCGATCACCGCGAGGGTTCCACCGAATTTTCGAGGTCTTTTCATTTTACACATATATCGATCGGACAAACTGTTTCCCTTTGAAACAGTCGACTCCAGTATTTTTATCGACAGAATGTGCATTTTTTTAACAGAAAATAACCATAATCCGATGATTCTGTTTTTTGCGGTATTTGACCGGGGATCGGGAATATAGACGGTTTTACTGATAAAAAAAGAGGAGCCGAATTGGCTCCTCTAGCGTCTATTTGAAAGACAATGCTATCTTTTCTTGCTTATGTACCGTCATATGCTACCAGAAGAACAATTTCTCCAGTATACGCGCCAGCGGTCTGGTCCGCTGTAGGAGTTACCCTGCCGCCAAGATATATGGCGGTAGTACCGCCGGACCCTATTACCGCGGCCGCTGGAAGTACCCGAGGATTCTGGGCGAGCCATCCGTCGCCTGCGACGACTGTCGAGGGAGTCGCGGGGGTGGAATCAACCACGGCGTCCGTGGCGCTGAAAGTAATAGTCATACGGTCGGAACCGTCGGCAAGCGCCATATAATCCGGTAATGTCATCTGCAAATTGAGACCGGCTGATCCTTGGCCGGTTATGGTAAAGATCCCGGACTCAGCGTCAACGTTACTGGCGATCGTCTTGGCCACACCCTGATATACACTTCCGAATATCAACGACTGGGTGGCGGTAACCGTGATAATAGTCTGAACTGTGGCGGTGGCCGTACCTGTGGCCGCATCCTGAGCTAAACCGCATCCATACGATAAGATCAGGATCGTGCCCGTTAGCATCAAAATCTTTCTTGATAGAAATAATGCTCTTAGGCTTCTCATGTTGTCCTCCTTGAATTTATTTTAATCATCCTTCTACTCTTTCCGTAGCTTGTGTCTTACGGCTCTTTTCTTAATTTATCGGGCCGCGTTTATAGAATCGCCAGCTATCCGGCTGTCCTTTAATTATAATGGCTGGGATTTCGAGAAATGAAACATTAATGTTTCATATTTGAAAGGTTTTTGAGATGCTAAAATCGGCCTATAAACCGGTATAAGCTACTGTCAGCCTTATGGTAGCGGTGTAAGCTCCCGATTTCTGCACTAATCCGGGTACAACGCGGCCCCCCAGCCAAACACTGAGACCATTGGAGCCGATCCGATAAGTTATTGTTCCATTGGGGTTTAAATTGTCCGCACTGGGGCTGGACTGGTCCGGGGGATTGGTGGAGTCTACGGCACAATCGTTGCTTGAGAAAAACAGAGGCATATTGGCGCCTGTGGTATACATATAAGAAGGCAATGCAAAATCCAGGGTTACCTCGGCTCCCGCGGTGCCGGTTACAGTAAATTCGGCGGCATCACCGGCCGCGTTTTTGGCGATAGCCTTGGGAACGCCCGGAAATATATTTCCGAAAACCAAGTCGTTAGTGGCGGTCACAGTTTGGGCCGAAACTGCATGTGCGGCTATTAACGATATTATGACTACCGAGTATATTTTCCCCTTAAGGGGATTAATCGCTTGTCGATCGATCTTAAGCACACGCCATCTGCAATAATTATAAATCACCTATCCGTTATTTCGGAATATAAGCAAAAAAGTTAATAAACAAAATCAAGTGGGTTGGTAATAGTAGTTCCCTAAAACTCCCCGCGATTAGAACTGGTTTCTCAATGTGAAGATATTTGAATAGGAATAGCGCTTGCTCTTAAAGGATTTTGAAATAACAGTTGAGGTAATCAATACAAGAGCCTCAAATATCTATAAGAAAAATCCCGGGCGGTGTTGGCAGACTTCCCGGAGCGGCCTCCTTATATTATCGTATTGTTGATGTACCCAAACGGTATGTCGGGATATTGTCATCCCCATTCCAAAAATCATTTAATCTCAATCGAACTAAACCGTGACTATAGCTGGATTATACTCAAATATGGTATGGCATGCGGTCGCGATTCAAACGGAAGGCAGGGATTCGAACCCAGGAACACCTCTTATATAACAACAAGTTACATGGGCTGCTACAGATATACTCCGGGAATTTCCCTGGATTTATGGAATAGCGATCTAATTAATCATTAGCGAATAGATCTAGAGCTAATAATACTCTTACCCATTTCAATACTAATATTCTCTTCGGCAAGAATTTGACGGCTATATTCGTAATTCAGAGTTGTCTCGATAAAATAATTGGATACCCATTTAGGGACATCAAACGTAAAATTCTCTACTCTTGTTTCCTTCGGTCCGATTCGATTATCGGAATAGACATTTGTGGCGCTGAGAAACATGTCGGGTATGCTTTCGATAATGGTACCATACTTGTCGGTAAGGACCTTACGATATACTTTACGTATTGCGCTGACTTCAGAACTATCATATGCTGATCTTAAAGTAACATTGAGTATTAGTTTTCTGTTGGGGATTCCGGTAGGCAGCATATGACCGGATTCGGAATTAGTTATATTTACTTCAACTTCGAGTTTTCTCCCATTTTTGGCAACTGAGGTTTCCAGTTTTACTGCATAAGCGAGATTTATGTTGGAATGGCCTCCCTTGAACTCGTGCGCCGTAACATAAAAGTTCGTAACTTCATGGTTATCCGCTACGGATAATTCCGGCATTATCGGCATGTGGCAATTCTGACAATGAACCCCATTTTCAGGGTATATCGATGCCTTCCATTCTCCATAGGTTTCTAACACACTAACACCAAAGTCGTTTACATATTCATGACAACCGGCACACAAATCCGATTCCAGAAAAAGCGAAGAATATTTGGTATCGTGCCCCGCATTTCCTGATGCCTGGTAGGGGCCATAGTACACGCCACTGGTATCCAAGTTATAAAACGTTTCGATACGACCGTGATTGATGGATGAAATTGAATGGCAAAACGTGCATGAGACCCCCTCGTTCATCGCGGAAGAACCGGGATCGAAATCGTCGGCCAAATAAGCCATAGGAGCATGGCAGCTTAAGCAATCTTTCGCGATCTCTTCCCCGCAGCCAAATTTGATGGTCATGAAAGTCGCTTTAAACGTAGGATTATTATAGGATTTAGCGTGAAGTGAGTTTTTCCATAAATTAAAGATATCGCTATGGCATTCCCGACAATCTATATAAGATTGGCATTGGCCAACTTCGATCTGGGTCAAAGTCATGATTACCAGGGTAATTGGTATAGCGGCCATTCTAAAGAAAATCATGATTCCTCCCAGCTCTAATAAGTGGAGATATTCGTCTCGAGGATAAATTCATCCTCGGACGCCTTTAGGATATAAATATCTTTAACCGCGTTTCTCTTTTCATTCATCGAAATAGTACCGGTTACGCCTTCTAAATTGCTTGTCGAAATAAGCGCTTGCTGCAAGCCGTTTTTACTAATCAATGATGCTCTTTTGAGACCATCGACAAACATTCCCACGGCATCGAATCCAAGCGCTGAAACCGAGTTCGGTCGATTGCCGAACACCTGTTGAAAATTATTGACAAATGAGGATACTATTTGATGTGGATTTTGGAGAGAGAAATGGCTACTGATAAAAACTTGGAGGGAACTCATGTTTTTTCCGCATAGCCTGAACAGTTCGGGGGATTCCCATCCATCCCCGCCCAAAACGGTGACGGGATTGTTTAACCCTGCTATATAATTTACAATTGTCGCGGCTTCAGGATAATACACAGGGGCGAATATCAAATCGGGGTTGACCTTTAGCGCCCGACTTATTACGTCGCGGATGTTATCTTCTCCGCTCTCAAAACCCTCTATAAAAGCGACATTTCCCCCGATATCTTTAAGGCGCATTACATAAAATTCCGAAAGCTTTTCCGAATAAGAAGATCCCTTCTCGAAAACCACCGCGATTTTTCCTGCATGCAAGTGGTTTTTTGAAAATTCCGCCAAAGCTTTGCTTTGAACCGGATCTGTAAAACAAATTCGAGTGATATATTCACCGATTTCGGTTATGTAAGGATTGGTAGCGGTCGGCAGGATGAGCGGTGTAGAGGCCTGTTGCGCGACCGCAGCAGCCACGGCAGAATTGGTCGATGTTATAGGACCTATTATCGCCATCGCCTGCTGTTCATCAATCATTTCCAAAACTACACGAGATGTTGTAGCGGGATCTCCGGCGTTGTCTTTAACAATCAGCTTTAATTTGTTTCTTCTGATCCCTCCGGCCCTGTTGATGTTTTCAACAGCCAGATTAATACCCTTAAGCGCCTCCGTACCATAATTAGACGTATTGCCGCTTAAAGGAAGTACAACGCCGATTTTAATTTCGTCATCGCCATATACAGAACCGAAATGCAATAACACACTTAAACATATTAACAAGATTTTCATATCAACCCCACCTCGCTTTCGGAATTGAAATTACAATTTTCTATTTCTTTCCCTGAGCTTTAATATATTCGATCAGATCGTTCATTTCTCCATTTCTCAAATGCAGCCACTCGATTTTCTTACCGGTCATTTTTTGCGACATCTGTCTTGCATGATTCCACATATCAGTAGCAATCCCGATTTTTGATCTATTGGCTCCAACGGCAGAGAGATTATACGAACTGTCGACCGATGCCCGACCAAAATGATGGCAGTTCTGGCATCCCTTCTGATTAAATAACATTTCACCTCTTGCGATGCTCGCTTCTTTTTCAAAAAACTGTAAAAAATAAAGATAGGCTATCAGGTCGGCCATTTCATTCCCGTCGAATGTGGGTATCCCAAGACCGGCCTCCTCCATTTTATCCCAAATTGCCGGACCGTGATTCCACATAATCGCGGCTATCGATGTTACGCTTTTATGAAAAGTGCTTCTGGTTAAATCGGGACCTACTTTATTACCGATTCCAAATACCCGATGGCATGTTGTACATTTTTTCTTTTTAAATAGTTGCTCGCCGACCCTGGGATTTCCCGGCTGCATGAAGACCCTTTCAAGGGTAGCGTCAGTTGAGGCGTCGCGTAAAAACGCTAGAAGATTCGAGATTTCAACTCCTTCAAACTCCGGCCAATAAACATTTAATTCTTCCATTTTCTTTTTAATATTCGGACCGTGATTCCACATTTCCTGAGCCAAAAATATCGGGGATACGTACTTTTTTATAGAAGACAAGTTCGGTCCGACATTTGTACCGACGCCGCCCATTCGGTGACAATTACTGCACTTTTTCCTGGAAAACGCAATCTTGCCGTCGGCGATATCCCCCGGTTTATCAAAATAAGCGATATAATAGAAATATGCCGTTAATTCGGCTAACTCGGCTTCGGTAAATTTTGGATAACCAATTTTTAAATCGCCCATCATTTTGTTCATTTGAGGCGAATGGTTCCACATTAGAGATATTATATCCAGCAGCGATCGGCTGAAATCCGACCTGGCCAGATCGGGCCCGAAACTACCCCCGTGCCCTTCTATCGAGTGACAATTATCACATCCTTTCTCCGTAAAGAGAGCGCCACCCATAAGCGGATCGGCCGGAAGATAATAATCTTTTGATTCTTCTGCCATTGCGGTAGCGGGAATTATTAGTATGCAAAAAGCGAAAAGATATTTAATCATTGCCTTGCTCCATCCTATTCAGGGAGATATGTTTTCACACGTTCCGCGGTATCCGAAACGGATGTTTTTCGCCCTTCTTCTACTTCCCAAATGGATATAATCGGAAATACCTTTGTGAACGCCATATAGAGCAGAATAAAAAAGGCAAAGCATCCTGCCGTAATAGACCATTCTACCCAAGTCGGGTAATATTGGCCCGGTGCGCCGGGAAGCCTCGGGTTTATCAATGTCGGAACAACGATTGTAAACCGTTCCAACCACATTCCGACAATAATCGCACTCGAAGCGATCACACAACCTGTGACATTTCGAGTCTTTTTCCGTGAGAGGATTATCAACGGGATAACAAAACAGCAAAGAACCATTGTCCAAAACGCCGGTGCGTAAGGTCCGGTAAGCTTCGACCAGAAAACCGCCATATGCGTAGGTTCCGATCCGTAAAAAGTCGTTAGATATTCGGTAAAAGTAAAATAGAACCACAAGAGAGTAAAAACCACCAGGAGCTTTCCCATGTTTTCAAAATGAATATCCTTCATGTAATTTTCAAAATGATATACTTTCCGGATAATCGCCATGGTTATCAGCAAAGCCGCGATGCCGGAATAAATCGCGCCGACCACGAAATATGGTCCGAATATTGTCGAATGCCACATCGGTTGAACGGTCATACCGAAAACCCAGGAGACGACTGTATGAACGGAAATGGCTATCGGAATTACAAGAATGGCCATTACCGATATCGCGATTTCCAATTTACGTTCCTGCTCATGAGTGCCTTTCCATCCAAAGGCCAGGATTTTATACAACCAATGCAAACCAACTTTACGATCGCGTAAACGGGCAATATCAGGTATAAGAGGTAAAAGCAA
>JAZGHS010000172.1:0-2524 GCA_036481315.1 Candidatus Zixiibacteriota bacterium
GATAAACGGCGGAAACCGTAAACCGGCCGTCGGATTTATGGATTTACCCGGTTACGGATACGCTAAAGTCTCGGCCTCGATGCGCAAAGAATGGCAGTCCATTATCGAGGGGTATATTGAAAACTCAGCCAACCTGAAAGGTTTTATGCTTCTTATAGATTCCCGCAGAGGAGCGGGGGAGCGGGAAATTCAGCTGATCGACTATCTTCTGGCCTGCGCCAGACAGGTATGTCCTGTTCTGACAAAATCTGATAAATTGAAAAAAAGTCAACTCACGGCGATAGTACGTGAGACGACCGAGATATTGAAAAAATATGACGATAGAGTCCATTACCCCATACTTCACTCATCGAAAAAGGGGCAGGGTAATGAATTGATATGGCGATGGATGAACGAAAGGATTCGCAATGAAAGCTAAGAGCATCGCGGTTTTGGGATTGCAGTGGGGGGATGAAGGCAAAGGGAAGGTTATCGATTACTTAAGCGATCAGTGCGATGCTGTCGCCCGATTCGGAGGCGGAGCCAATGCCGGGCATACGATAGTTGTCGAGGGGCAGAAATTTATCTTGAAACTATTGCCGTCGGGCGTACTTCGCGAAAATAAATTATGCTTTATCGGGGCGGGTGTTGCCTGCGATCCGGAAGTTCTTAAAAAGGAGATGGAGGAACTCGAGTCGAGGGGAATCGGAACTAAAGGACGCATTTTTATCGATTTCGGCGCTCATCTGGTCTTGTCTCTTCATAAGATATCGGATAGTTATCGCGATGCCGGACGGGGTAAAGGGGCTATAGACACGACAAAACGGGGGATAGGCCCGGCCTACGCGGATAAAGCGTCGCGGCTGGGTGTCAGGGTAGCGGATATTTTCGATAAAGAGAGTTTGGCCACGAAACTCGGTTATATGATCGACGCTCACAGAAACAATCTGGGAGATAGATCCGATGATCAATCCGTAGTCGATCCTCAGCGTCTCGCGGAAAGTCTATGCGCTTATCAGCCGATGTTTTCAGAACTTGTATCCGATGTCGGATCGAGAATAATGGAGCTTATCAAAGAAGGCAAGAAGGTACTTTTCGAGGGAGCGCAGGGGACGTTATTGGATCTCGATTACGGAACTTATCCCTATGTAACGTCATCGCATACAACCACCGGAGGGATTTTTACCGGCCTCGGAATCCCACCGTCGAGTCTCGGATCTACCGTCGGAGTGTTCAAAGCATACATGACCAGGGTCGGTCATGGTCCGTTTCCGTCGGAGATATCCGGCGAGTTTGCTGACGAGCTGCGAGAACGTGGAGGAGAATATGGCTCGGTGACCGGCAGGCCGCGTCGTGTGGGATGGCTCGATCTGGCCAATTTAAAGAGAGTGATAGCTCTCAACGGTATAGATAAACTGGCGATTACCAAGCTTGATGTTCTTGACGGGCTGGATGAGATTCCGGTTTGCGAATCGTATGAAATTGACGGTAAGCCGGTTTCCAGTATTCCGACAAATCACCCCGATTTTTGCCGTGCCAAGCCGGTTTTTACTAAACTCGCGGGATGGAAAGAGCCGACAGCGGGAAAAAACAGCCTGGATAAATTACCGGTTAACGCCAGGAAGTATCTCGATTATATCTCCGAGCGTACCGGGATTCCGATCTGGCTTATCTCGACCGGGTTTTCCCGCAAGGATACCATACTTTTAAATGATTAAGAGCGGATTGCGTCGCCGGGGGATATTTGCTTAATTTGTTTTTGTGATGATTCACTGCGATTTGTGAAATGGTGAAGGGAAGATAGCTAATGGTTTTGAGGATAATCGTAATTATATCGATTGTGATGTCTATCGGATTAGCGTACGGGCAGGAAAATCCGGTAACGCTCGATTTTGATAAAGCCCTGGAGATGGCTCTTTCAGGAAACGCGGGATTAAAGGCCAAAAGAGACGCTATCCTGATCGAGGAATATCGTGTCAAAGAGGCGATTTCGGCTTATTATCCGAAACTGAGCGCCTATTCCGGTTTTAGCGAAACCTCGTTAGAAAGCGAAATAGTGTTACCGAATTTATTTGACAGTTTGCCGTCGAATATCCGTCTGTTCCCTCAAGAGCGATATAATTTCGGTTTATTAAGCAAATATGATTTATACACATTCGGACGGCGAGGCGCGCGTAAATCAGCCGCGATAAAGGGATTGGAAAGGGCGAAAGTCGACAGAATCGAACAGAAAAACCGTCTTTTTGATAAAACCGCAAGAGTTTTTGGTCTGACGATTCTAGCCCGCGATATTTTATCGATTCAAAAGAAAAATATCAATCGGGCTAAAAGGAAGCTCGATCTCGTGGAGGATCGAATTGACCAGGGATTGGCCGCCGAGTACGACCGGATTAAAGCCAAACTTCTTCTTTCGAAATATCGGGATTGGGAGAGTCAGGCTCGGGCGAAATATGATAAAGCTAAAATACGCTTAGAATCGATAATAGATTGGAATTATCCATAGTATTTCATGCCCATAGGTGAAATTGCCGGGCTGGAAGCGGCC